>JBEKZG010000099.1:0-9412 GCA_049510095.1 Occallatibacter sp. | reverse complement strand
TGCAGCACATGGGGGCGAATCCAAGGTCTACGCTGCGAGTGTTTGGCCGGTGAGCTGGAGCGAGTCGCCCGTATTCCAGCGGGTTTGGGGACGCGGCGCGAACGGGTCCGCTGGGGGTATTGAGCCTCGCATGGCGGTGGAAGAGGCACTCGAACTACTGCACGAAGACTATGCGTACGAGTTCCAGATTGGCTGGAGCCTTTGGGAGCTGGAAAGGGAAGAAGCAGGTCCCCTTCGGCAGGCTCAGGGCAGGCTTTCGACTTCGGTCGCTGCGGCGACCTCCGCTCAGGATGACAACCCTTCACTGATCGCTCAGGATGACAGCTCATTTGGACGCTGGGTGCGGGAGCTGAGACTGGTGCGCGTAACCGGCTATGGGCCGCTGTTCGATGAGGGCGCCTACGAGGCTGACGGGCATATCCGGGTGGATTTCGGTTCGGACGCGCCATTCCTTGATGAATGGGAAGAAGACGCGGAACTAAACGCAACGGCAGCGCGCCATGTTGAAGAGAATGTGCGCCAGCTGGTGGAGTTGGCCAGTGCTGTCGAAACGGGTTCAGGGGCCACGGCGCGCCTGCTGTGGAGTGAGCTGGGTGAGAGCCTTGCACAGCGTCTTGCAACCCGGCTGAGGGGAGCAAACTGAGCGTGCGCTTCACCATTGAGCGATTGCGGACGCTGACGCTGGCGGCGGGAGTATTGCTGGTAGGCTCGCTGATTGTGGTTCTGGCGGTGGGTAACTGGAAGCGCCACCAGACAGTCCGCGAAGTGCTGAAGCCGCTGGGAGCGAATATTCAGGAGGAGGCCAATGGCTGGGTGTTTTCCCATGCCCTCGGCGCCCATTCGCAATACAAGATTCACGCCTCAAAACTGATCCAGCTGACCCAGCAGAAAGGCGGCCACGTGCTGTTGCGCGATGTGACGATCGATCTCTATGGGGAGGACGGCAGCCGCGTGGATCGTATCGAGGGCAAAGAGTTTGAATACGACATGAAGAGTTCAACAGTGACGGCGGCCGGGGCGGTTGAGATTTCGCTTATGAAACCGGGCACAGCGCCGTCGATTGCGCCGAAAGCAACGCCGTCGCAGGCGGTGGGGGACATAACAAAGGGCTTGCTGACCGCGGCGGCGGGGAACGCCGAGGCCGGCGAGATTCATGTGGAGACGAGCGGTCTGACGTTCAACCAGAAGACCGGAGTGGCGACCACGAGCCAGCATGTGGATTTTTCGATGGCGCAGGGAAGCGGCAGTTCGATGGGCGCCACCTACGACTCGCAGCAAGGGCACCTGATACTGGACCAGGCGGTGGTGCTGAATTCCGAACGGAATGGAGAGACGGTACAGATCCGTGCGCATCATGGGGAGTTCGAGCGAGAAACCGACCTGTGCCGCCTTCAACAGGCAACAGCCAATTACCGGGACGGGGAAGCTACGGCTACGGTAGCGAAAGTCCTTTTCCGCGAGGATGGATCAGCGGTGCGGCTGGACGCTACGGATGGATTCACGCTGAACACTGCAACCGGCGGGCATCTTGCGGCGCCCACCGGATCCATGGACTTCAACGAGCACAATCAGCCGCGGCACGGGCATCTTGAGGGCGGCGTGACAATGGATTCCGACAGCAAGAATGATAACAAGAGCCGCCGCGTGCATGGGACCTCGCCGATGGCTGAGCTTGAATTCACGCCGGAAGGTGTGTTGCGCCACGCTCACCTGGAGCGGGGTGTAGAGATGCACAGCGAGGAGATCACCGAGCCCAGCGACCACGCAAAGGATGGGTTCTTGAGGGTAAGCCGGACATGGCAATCCCCATGGGCGGACGTGGAGTTTCGGGAAGCGGGGAAGGGCCAAGTGGAGCCGGCATCGATACATGGGGCGGGTGGCGTGGTGATCAACGGTGAGAGCCAGCGCGGAAGCGAGGCGCCAGAGCCTTCGCGGTTGGCGGCGGACGAGGTGACGGGAGAATTTGGGCCCAATTCGCAGTTGTCCGTTATGACCGGTGTGGGCCACGCGAGCCTTGAAGAGACGACGGCTGCGGGGACCGCGCAGTCGTCCACAGGTGACCGGCTGGAGGCGCATTTTGCGACGGCGCAGGCTGGCGATGCGAGTGGGGCAAAAGGCGGGCCAAAGAACAGACAAGGCGGGGCAGCGCAAATCCAGTCGGCGGTGCTTGACGGGCATGTGGTTCTGATCCAGCAAGCCGCAGCAAAGCCGGGTACAGTAGCAGCGACTCCCATGCGTGCCACAGGGGGACGCGCAGTTTACGAGGGCGCAGGCGAGTGGCTGCATCTGACGATGAGTCCGCGGGTGGAAGATGGCGGCTTGCAGCTCACGGCGGAGAAGGTCGATGTATCGCGCGAATCGGGGGAAGCATTTGCGCACGGAAACGTAAAGGCAACGTGGACGGATTCCGGAGCGGGGCAGGCTGGAACTGTCCAGCCTGGTTCCGGGGCGGCCAGCCAGGCCAGTGGGCAGGTTGCGGGGCAGGGAAGCTTGACACTGGGCGGGAGTGGACCGGCGCATGTCATTTCCGCCGAAGCGCAGTTGAGCCACGCGACGGGCGAGGCCACCTTTCGGGGTCACGCGCGGCTGTGGCAGCAGGGGAACTCGGTAACAGCGCCGGTGATTGTGCTGAATCATAAGCGGCAGACGCTGTCGGCGCGGAGCGCGGACGCTGCGGAGCCGGTGCGGGTGGTGCTGGTGAGCGCGGCTGGTCCGGGAACAGGTTCGGCAAAAGTAGAGGGACAAGGTTCGGGCCATAGTCCCGCCACAAAACCGGCGACACCTTCCGTGATCCGGGTGCAGGGGGGCGACCTGAAGTACTCCGACGCTGAGCGCAATGCGGTGATGCATAAAGGCGGGTTGCACACGGTGGTGGCTGAGACATCGACCGCGACTTCGAACTCGGATGCAGCCGAACTGACGCTGTTGCCGGCGGGGAATCATACAGGCAAGGACGGCGGCCAGGGGCAGGTGGATACGCTTACGGCCACTGGCCACGTTGCAGTAACCTCAGAAGGCCGGCGCGGAACGGGCGAAAAGGTGGTGTATACAAGCGAGACAGGGGAGTATGTGCTGACCGGCACCGCCGCAGTGCCACCACGCATGGTGGATCCGGCGCGGGGAACGGTGACCGGTGAGGCGCTTGTTTTTCATAGCTTCGACGATAGCGTCAGCGTGGAGAGCGGCGGGCGCAAGACCATGACAGAGACCACGGCGCCGAAATGACGGCTGAATCGAGTTGAAAGTAGATGGATACACTTATCGCCGAAGGAATTGGCAAGTCATATAAGGGCCGGCAGGTGGTTCGCGGGGTGGACCTGCGCATTTCACGCGGCGAGGTTGTGGGGCTGCTGGGTCCGAACGGCGCCGGCAAGACGACCAGCTTTTACATGATTGTGGGGCTGGTTGAGCCGGAAACGGGGCGGATCCTGGTGGATGACACCGATATTACGCGGGTGCCGATGTATCTGCGGGCGCGCAACTACGGCATCAGCTACCTGCCGCAGGAGCCCTCAGTATTCCGCAAGCTTACGGTGGAGGAGAATATTCTGGCCGTCCTGGAGGCTCAGCCTCTGGGCAACCGGGAGCGGCGTACACGGACAGAACGGCTGATTAACCAGCTCAATCTGGGGCATATCCGCACCACCCGGGGCTATGCGCTTTCCGGCGGGGAACGACGCCGCGTGGAGATTGCGCGTTGCCTGTGTATCCAGCCAAGTTTCATTTTGCTGGACGAGCCGTTCAGCGGGATCGATCCGATTGCGGTGCTGGAACTGCAAAAGATCATTTTCGATCTGAAAGCCGGAGGCATCGGGATTTTGATTACCGACCACAACGTTAGGGAAACGCTGAGCGTCACCGACCGGGCATACATAATTGCCGAGGGGCGCATCTTTCGCGCTGGAACGCCGCACGAACTTGGAAACGATGTGGAAGTGCGACGGGTCTACCTGGGCGAGGGGTTCTCGCTGGGGTGAAGATTGCCCGTGGAGGGATGCTTTCCGGAGCCATTTTCCGGTCCTGGGGATTGCCAATGTGCCGGGGCTTGCGGCGATTGGAGGATCCAGGGGGAGAAGTTACCGCATTCTCGTTGCCCATTCTGGGACGAATGTTCTAAATTGCGGCAATTTGCTCTTTAGCAATTTTCATGCCACATTACACTTGATGTGGGTCCGAGTGCGGACCGAGTGCCAAATATGCCGCTTCTGCAGCCAAGACTAAGTCTCAAAGTCTCTCAACGCCAGGTGCTGACACCCGGCCTGATGCAGATGGTGAGCGTTCTTGCCCTGAATAAGCTGGAATTGAAGGAGATGATCGATGCCGAAATGGTGGAGAATCCTGTCCTGGAAGAGATCGATGAATCGGTTCCGATGTTGGATCAGGTTGCGGGACGCGAGGAACTGCTGGGGAGGGGAGCGGAAGAACCCGCGGTCCCACCGAAGGATCCCTTCAACGAGATCGACTTCGGATCGTACTTCCAGGACTATCTGGATCCCGGCTACCGCACGCAGCCGGAGTTTGAAGAGAACGAGAAGCCCTCGTTTGAGAATTTTCTCTCTCAGCCCACGACTCTGTCCGATCACCTGGCGTGGCAGCTGGGAGCATTAACCCTCGAATCCCGGTTGACCACGGCAGCGGAGTTTGTGATTGGGAACCTGGATGATGGCGGTTACCTGGTTGCCAGCGAGGAAGAACTGACTCTGGCGCTGAGCAGCTTGTTCGGAGACGAGGAGCACGAAAGCAACGGAGACGGGAATTCCAAAGACACTGCACAGGAGCAGAATTCCTCTCTCAATGGGAATCAACCGGCCAATGCGGGGCTGCTCGACCTAGTGCGGCGCGCGATTGACTTGGTGCAGAACCTGGACCCTGCCGGGGTGGGAGCGCGCGATTTGCGCGAATGCCTCCTGATCCAGATTGCGGCTCAACAGCGCGAGTTCAGCCAGCTCTATGCCAAACAAGGGGCGGAAGGCGGAGAGGATCCCCATCGCAGCTTCCGCGCGGAGGCCGAGGAGCAGTGGGAGGCACGGCGGCGCAGCATGGAGGTCGCGTCTCTGATTGCGGACCAGCACCTGCAACTGCTGCAGAAAAGAGACTTGAAGGACCTGGCACGCGCAGCCCACGTGACTGTGGAGGAAGCGCATGCCGGGATAGAGTTCATCCGCACTTTGGACCCGCGCCCAGGACGCCTGTACAACCGCGAGGCGACCAGGCTGATCGAACCCGACGTGGTTTTTACCAAGCGAGGCGGCGAGTGGGTTGTTGCGATGAATGAGGAAGACCTGCCCAGCCTGCGGCTCAGCTCGCGCTACCGGCGCATGCTGGTGGCCGAAGGCACCGATAAAGAAGTAAAGGATTACGTGAAGGAGCGGTTCCGGTCAGCGATGCAACTGATGCGCAACATCGCTCAGCGGAAAAGCACGATCTTGAGGACGTGCGAAGTGATTGTTCGCCGCCAGCAGGATTTCCTTGAGGAAGGCGTTGAAGGGCTGAGGCCGATGATGATCAAGGAAGTGGCGGAGGAGATCGGGGTTCATCCCTCGACGGTGAGCCGGGCGGTGGCCAACAAGTATGCACACACACCGCAGGGCGTGATCGAGCTGCGCTTCTTCTTCTCTGAAGGGTCCAACGGTCCGGAAGGCGCGGATACGCCGTTGCTGGTGCTGAAGCGCAAGGTGCGCAAGCTGATTGAGGACGAGGATGCGAGCCACCCGCTGACGGACGACCAACTGGCGTCAATGCTTCAGGCCCAGGGTATCCAACTGACTCGCCGCACCGTGGCCAAATACCGCGAGGATATGAATATTCCATCCACACACCAGAGGCGCCGGCGGGACAAGTAACGAGAAGCAGTTGTCAGTTATCAGTTGTCAGCTTTCAGTTTTGAATGTGGCGCACTTGCGTATGAGGAGCCTCCCATGCAACGGGCTACCGGACTAAGAACCGACAACTGAGGACTGAGAACCGAGAACTTAAAACTGACAACTGACGACCGGCCGCTATACAATCCGAAGTTCTCACCCCGAAACCAAGGGGGTGGGAAGGAGAAGCGGAGGCTGACCATGGAAGTGGAGTTTACCGCCAGGCAAGTAAAGATCTCCAAAGCGCTGCGTACACAGGCCGCGGAGGGTTTGGAACGCATTGGCCGGATCCTGGGCAAGGGTGTGCGCGCCAGCATCACCTTCGGCGCGCAAAGGCATGTGCAGATAGTGGAACTGACCCTGCAGGCGCGAATGCAGACGATCGCCGCGACGGGCAAGGCCGACTCATTGGACGCCGCGCTGCGGCAGGCGATTGAACATGCCGAGAATCAGGCGCGCCGGTACCGTGACCGCCGCATCGAGGGGAAACGGCTGCCCAAAGAAGAGAAGGTACTGACGGCTCCTCCCGTTTCGCGTCCCAAGGCGCGTCCCGCGCAATCGGATGGCGCCGGGGAGGACGGCAAGGCGGCGCGAGGGGGAAAGCCGCGCGCGTCAATCGCCGTGCACTCTTTTCCATTCCGCGCCACGGTGGTTGAACCCCATATCCTCAAGAGTTCCGAAGCGATTGCCCTTCGGCCGCTGACGATTGAGGAGGCAGTGAAAGAAGCCGAATTCCGCGACCGGGACCTTCTGATCTTCCGGAATCAGGCAGGAGAGACTTTTGTTCTTCATCGCCGCCGGGACGGGCAAATGGAATTGGTGGAGATTCCGTAGATTTTGGGTCTCATCCCAATTCAGGACTTTGGGTACTTCCAGGTTAGAAGGCCTAACAAGTTTCTGGGATTGAAGCGGCCTTGGATCTGGCGTAGGCTGATGTTAACGCCAAAGTTGGATTAGCGTCCTATGCATCGCGGACAGGGAAACGAACGATCTTGGAATTTGCACCTGGAGGAGTTCCGGAATGGACGTGGTCCTTGCGAGCTCATCAACTGCCGTCTTTCACTTTCACCCCCAGTGCGAGGATCTGTCCGTGGGGACGCCGGAATTGAAAAAGTCAGTTGAGTGTGAGGTTCCGGTCTGCAGCAATTCCGAAATTGCTGTATTGCGTGGGAGATAGTTCGATTGAGTCTTCGAATGAATTCGAACTCCGCTGAGCAGCAGGAGATTCTCGACGCATTGCCCGTGCTGGTTTTCCTTGAGCGCGCAGGAAGGATTGTTTTTGCCAATGCCGAGGCGAGACAGGTTCTAGGCCTCGACGAAGTCGCATGGAGTCCTTGTCCGGTTGAAGACGTCTTGTGGGGGCTCTCCACCGGAATGGCGGAGCCGAGGACTCTGATGCGGGGAACGAGCCAGGGCAACTTGTTTCACGCCACCTTGCGCGCGGCAAACGGCCGGCTGCTGCCGGTTGAGGGAACGTGCAGCGTACTGAGCGTTGAGCCGCATGAATCGGTGATTGTCGCCCAACCGCAGGGGCGCGTTCAAACGCCCCGGTTGCGCCTGATGGAGGATGTGCTCTCGAGCGTTCCCGAGTCCCTGGTGATTGTTCACAGCAGCCGCGTGCTCTATACCAATCCGGCATTCACACACATGTTTGGATACACCGCGGATGAAGCAATGGAGGGCAATCTGTGGGAGCTGATAGTGCCACAGGCCCGACGCCATGAGCATGCGCTGCTGGAGATGGCAGTGGATCAAAATGGCCTGGCGAGAATTGAAACAGTGCGCAAGAACAAGATCGGGCAACTGCTGGATGTATCGATTTTGGCCGGTCCGTTGCAGTTGGAAGGGTCGAAAGCGGGCTATGTTCTCAGCTTCCGCGACATCAGCGAACGCAAACAGAAGGAAGCCAGGCTGCAACACGATGCGCTGCACGATCCGCTGACGGGACTGGCTAACCGGGCGCTTTTCCTTGATCGGCTGACGGTGGCGCTCAATCGAAGGCTGCGGCGCCGCGACCAGGGCTGTGGCGTGCTGTTTCTGGATCTGGACCGATTCAAAGAGATCAACGATACCCTGGGGCATCCCGCGGGCGATGCTTTGCTGGTCAGTGTATCCGACCGGCTGCGCTCGGCATTGCGGCCTCAGGACTCGCCTGCCAGGCTCGGTGGCGACGAGTTTGGCATTCTGGTGGAAAACATTGTGACCAGCAATGACCTGGAGATAGTGGCCGCTCGCGTTTCCGCGGAGATGCAGCGGCCATTTGAGATATCCGGGCATGTTGTTCGGACCGGCGCCAGTATTGGTGCGGCGATGGCCGGGTCCGATCACTTGCGCCCCGAACTGCTCATCCGGGATGCGGACTTTGCGATGTACCGCGCCAAAGAGAAGGGCGGTGGCCGGTATGAGATATTCGATGAGCGTCTGGAACTGCACTTGACCAGCCGGCAGGAACGGGAACGGGAGCTGCGCGAGGTGCTGGACAAGCGGCAATTCTGCATTTTATACCAACCGATATACAGGTTGCAGAACGGCAAGGTTGAGGGCTTTGAAGCGCTGTTGCACTGGCGCCGGGATGATGGGTCAGTGAACAGTTTCGACGAACTGCTTCCTCTGGCCGAGGATACGGGGCTCTCGATCAGTCTTGGCCGTGAGACGCTGGACGCCGCCTGCAAGCAGTTGCGGCAATGGACCGTTGAGATGCCGGAGCGGGATCTGACTGTGACCGTCAATGTGACGCAAACGCAGTTTTACCACACCTCATTGGTTTCGCAGTTGAAGGCAGCACTGGCGGCAAGCGGGGCCGATCCGTCGAGGCTCTTGCTTGAGGTATCGGAAGCCACTCTCAACGCGAACCCTGATGCGGCGGCGGCAATTCTCCAGTTCATTGTCGACTGCCAGGTACGGGTTGCCCTGGATGACTTCGGCTCCAGCCTTGCGCCGCTGAACCACCTTGTGCGGTTGCCGCTTCACATGCTGAAGGTTCATCCCATGTTGACTTCAGGCGCTACCTCGACAGGCCGGCTGGCGGCGCTGCTTGAGTCGTTGATCCATCTGGGCCTTAATGTGGGTGTGGAGGTGCTTGCGCAGGGGATAGAGACGGATGCGCAGGTGGATGCGCTGCGCCGCATGGGATGCGAATTCGGCCAGGGCGACCATTTGTCATGCGCGCTGGAACCGGCAGAGGCTATCAGGCTCCTTGAGGTTAAGCCCGGTGTAGCTGTTCCCAGTGCCTGAAGCGAGCGCTTCAGTGAATTGGGCGCTTCAGTGTAGGATGTGCGCATGACGCCTTCAAAACCTGCGCACAGGGCGAAACCGCCGCGGGCCGCGGCCAAGCGCGCGAAGCAATTGAAGAAGCCAAACAAGGAACTGGTCATTGTCACGGGAATCTCCGGTGCGGGCAAGGCATCGGCGCTCAAAGCATTCGAGGACCTCGGATTTCATGCCGTAGACAATCTGCCACTGGAGCTGTTGCCGGACTTTGCGGGACTTGTGGTCGCATCCTCGGAATTGGAAAAGGCCGCGATCGTGGTGGACATCCGCGAAGGAACAAC
>JBEKZG010000098.1:0-9430 GCA_049510095.1 Occallatibacter sp. | reverse complement strand
TAGCAGTCGGAAGAGGCAACTGGATCCACATCGGAAGCGAACAGGCCGGGCCGCGCGTAGCCGCCATCGTCTCTGTGATCGAAAGCTGTCGTCGCCTCAACATCCCGGTACGCAATTACCTCCCCGATATCTTGCCGGGGCTTGCCAACGCACCGCTGCAACGCATCGCAGAATTTACCCCTGCCGCATGGGCGCAAAAAAACATCCACAGATAACACGGCATGCGTTGGTCTGACGCTTACCTTTATTCCCAGCACGCAAAACTGAAAGAATCGATTCTCTCTCTTCCGGACTGAGTTCATCTTCCATTTGGGCACACTCCATACGATGATGTCGCTAGAGAGATCGCCACACCGGAGAGCCGCCTGCCAGGGCGGCTTTCGTACTTTTAACGAGTATTACATAACCGGTTAATTGACGGCAGTGGAAAGGAAGATGCAATGGACGACATGACGATCAAGCGCGAATGGTTTGTAAGGTTGGTGGATCGGTATCTGCTGATCGAAAACGAAGAACCTACCGACTTGCAGTCGCTTCGGGATCAGTGGGAGCAATGCGAAACGCCACAACATGAAGCGGCGTTCTTCATGAGGTTGGTTATCTTCCTAGACCATCGTAAAAAAGCATCAATCCCATCAACGCACATTTAAGACACCACCACTCCCCGCAACCTGCCTGCAACATCGCTGATACACTGAACGTTGTCACACAAATGCGGTCCCGCGGCTTTTCTCAGCCCGTGCGCCGTCGCGAATCGAAGGGGATGTCCATGGCACAAGATAATCAAAATAATGGCTTTGCGGGGACAAGTCTGCGTCTCAAGATCGGTCTGGCGGAGATGCTCAAAGGCGGCGTCATTATGGACGTCATGAACGTCGAGCAGGCCCTCATCGCCGAAAAGGCTGGTGCAGTCTCTGTGATGGCTCTGGAGCGCGTGCCCGCCATGATCCGCGCCGAGGGCGGCGTCGCCCGAATGGCCAAGCCAAGCCTTATCAAGCAGATTATCCAGGCCGTCTCGATTCCGGTCATGGCCAAGGCCCGCATCGGCCATTTTGCCGAGGCACAGGTCCTGCAGCAATTAGGCGTCGACTTCATCGACGAAAGCGAAGTCCTGACTCCCGCCGACGAAGCGCACCACATCGACAAACACGCCTTCACCACTCCATTTGTATGCGGCGCGCGCAACCTGGGCGAGGCCCTGCGGCGCATTGCCGAAGGCGCGGCCATGATCCGGACTAAAGGCGAGGCCGGCACCGGCGACGTGGTTCACGCTGTCCGGCACATGCGCCAGATCGTCAAAGAAATGAAAGCGCTTACCGTTCTTTCCGAGCAGGAACTCTACGCCGCCGCCAAGGACCACCAGGCGCCTTACGAATTGATTCGCATGGTCGCGCAGACCGGGAAGCTGCCGGTGCCCAACTTCTCCGCCGGCGGCATCGCCACGCCGGCCGACGCCGCGTTGATGATGCAACTGGGCGCCGAAGCCATCTTCGTCGGGTCGGGAATCTTTATGAAGGAGCGCGCCACGCCGCTCGAAGTGGAGAACTGGACCGAAGCTGAAGCCGAGGTCGGCCTGTGCGGGAAGGATGACGTGGGCACACCCCGCAATCCCGAAGAGCGTGAAGAGGCAATGAGCCGCGCCAAGGCCATCGTCATCGCAACCACACACTACAACGATCCCAAGATCCTGGCCGAGGTCTCCGAGCAAGTCACCGGAACCATGAAGGGGTTAGCCGCCGCCGCAATCGAAGAATCGCAGCTCCTCCAAACCCGGGGCTGGTGAATTTGCCATTCAGGCAGACGCTCGCTATCCGCTCGCAGGAGCTTGGTCTCTTCTTATGCTTGCGCTGGAAACAAGCGCAAGGACCGCCGATCTGTAGTGGCTGAGACGATCGCACTTCGGGGAACAAATGCATTTCGTTTAACCAACTGGGCCGGTGCCTCGACATAGTCATATGACTAGTGATATGACTATACGCAGAGGTTGAATATGGCGTGGCAAGTCTATGATGCAAAAGCCCGTTTCAGCGAATTCCTCGACGCGACTCTCAAAGAGGGTCCGCAGATCGTCACGCGGCGCGGAGTGGAAGCAGCCGTTCTGGTTCCCATCGATGAATGGAAGCACCTTAAGGAACGGGCGGGGCAGTCGATTCCCGATCCGCTGCTCGACCCGAATGGACCGCACAACATTCCTCTGCCGCCGCGGCGCCCGGTTCTCAAATTGCGCCCATTTTCCTTCGACGACAATGAGCAGCAATGAACTTTCTGCTCGACACGAACGTCGTCTCTGAACTGCGTAAACCTCACCCACACGGCGCGGTCCTGGCTTGGCGGCGTTCACTCCAGATCCATCAAATCGCCATCCCCGGAGTAGTGCTCGCCGAAACGCAAGCCGGCGTCGAACTCACACGCAAACAGGATCCTCAAAAAGCAGCGGAATTGGAGGCTTGGATCGATCAGGTTCAGACCCGTTACACCATCCTTCCTGCAGACGGGACCATCTTCCGCGAGTGGGCGCGCCTCATGTACGGCCGCTCCCCTAACCTCTCTGCCGACGCCATGATCGCGGCAACGGCCCGTGTGCTGGGGCTGATCGTAGCCACGAGAAACCGGAAGGACTTTGAGCCGTTTCAAGTTCAGGTCTTCAATCCATTCGAATTCAATCAGGAAGAGAAGAATTGACCACCAATCCCAAAGCGCGCATCGGCGTCCTCGCCATCCAGGGCGATTACGCCGCCCACGCCGCCGCGCTCACCGAATCCGGCGCGTCTCCGTCTCTTGTGAGGACTCCGGAAGACCTCCGCCCGGACGGCCAGTCCCTGGATGGTCTGATTCTGCCCGGCGGCGAATCCACTACCGTGCTCAAATTCCTGGAACGCCTAAACTTCTTCGACGCACTTCACGATTATTGCGCAGCCCATCCGGTCTTCGGCACGTGCGCGGGAGCTATCCTGCTGGCCCGGAAAGTTTTGAACCCAGCGCAGCGCAGCCTCGGGCTCCTCAATGCCACGGTCGAGCGCAACGCCTACGGCCGTCAGATCGACTCAACCATTCTGACAGCCGAGACCGAACTCCCCGGCGGTCCGCTGGAGATGGTCTTTATCCGCGCTCCCCGCATTGTCGAGGCCGGCCCTGGCGTCGAGGTCCTCGCTCGCCGCGATGGCGATCCGGTGCTGGTGCGTCAAGACGCCCTCATGGCAGCCACGTTTCATCCCGAATTGTCAGCGGACCGGCGCGTCCATCGGCTTTTTGTCCAGCTCGTCGCTGCTTCATGTTCAAAATAAGAGGCTTCGGGCCGGCCTCGCTTTCCTCTTGCACTCGATCTGGACGCTCAAAAAGATTCAGGCCATCCCCAATGAATCTCAAAGCGTCCAATTCAAAGTGAGCGGAATTTCATTTCTCTATACGTCCAATCCAAAGTAAGTGTAATCTCATTTCCACAGAGGCTTCCCATGCCATCCATTTTTACCCCCAGCCCAGCGGAGATCGAGCGGAAAGACCCTGGAATCGGCGGAAAACCGCCTCTAGACCGGCGTCCGACGGGTGGGGGAGGCGGCGGCGATGACGACTGGAAGAATCAGCGCCGCGGTCCGCGCGAGTTGCTTCACCGTGTTCGCTTCTTCGTCTTCGCTTTTCTCGCGGCCGACATGGTTGTCTTTGCGGTACTGGTAGTGGCTTTCTACGCGCGCCAGGCTGGCGGGCACACGTTCGAACTGATCGGTGACTGGCATCCGGTGCAGCTTCCACCCATCCTTTACCTGAATACCGCGGTCCTGCTCCTTAGCACCCTGACGATGGAATGGGCGCGTCAGAGCATATTTCGCGAAATTGACGTGCTCGAGGAGTGGCTGGGCCTTGGCAAGCCTGCATTGCGCCGCACCCTGCCCTGGGTGGCCGCGACACTTTTCTTCGGGTCCTTATTCCTTGCGGGCCAGTGGACGGCCTGGAGACAGTTAACCGCACAGGGCTTTGCTTTCGACAAGAATGTGACGCCGGCCAGTTACTTCTTCTATATCATCACCGGATGGCACGCCGGCCACCTTATCTTCTGTATAGCCGCTCTGGTCTTCTGTCTGGTTGGTCTCGGCATGTTCCGCCGCGTAGAGTATCGCCAGATCGCCATCGACACCACTGCATGGTGCTGGCACACCATGGGGTTGGTGTGGCTGGCGCTCTGGGCCGTTCTCACCTTTGGGCAGTGACACGCCTGTCCGCACGATGCGGTTCACCATCGATGGCGCAACGGCGGCACAGGCCCTGTTCACCCTATGCAGCCTTCAACCCCAGTATCGAACGGAATCGCTCCCCGAAACTGGGGACTTCCGGACACTCAAAATAAACCTGGCGGTTGAGCGCCATCAGCAGCTGCACCGCCTGGACCCGTTGATCGTTCCCAGTCAGCGAGCCGCCCTCGTGAACATACTCGTCGGTCAGGTATTCGATTGCGTGCCCCAGGATTTCCAAGGCATGTCCCGCTTCGGGAGTGATGCGTCTGCGCCGGCCTAACCGTACGCCCGCCGCCTGCGTGAGACCCGATGCGTTCCCGCTCTTAGCGGAAATGAATGTACCGGTGGTCGTCGAAGCTGCCATAGAATCCATCCTCAACCCGTTCTTCGGATCAGGCACCGCAATTCTTCAGGTGGCAAAGGTACTCTGTCTTAAAAAGGGACACTGCCCAAAAGTGAACACCGTATTATCGCGTGTGTTTTTGGCAAAATGCTGTGACGGCGCACACTCGATCGCATCCGTTTCCCCCTGAATGCAATTCCCATTGAACTCCAGCCTTCGCCTTGACGGGATGAGCCTGAAAACCTAATCTCAAACCAGCATCTCTTCGCTCGGAAGCGGCTGTTTTTTTCGGGCGCGCGATGCAATCTTCATGGGTTCTTCAGACTGGGTGGCGATGAACCAGATTCCTTACCACTGGCAGTACCTCCCGCTGTTGCTGCAGATTCTAGCGGCCTTTGGCATGTGCACGGGAATGGTTATCGGCTCCCGCTTCATCGGCCGCCATCGCAATTCGCGTACCAAACTGGCCGCCTATGAATGCGGCATTGAGGCCGTGGGCGATGCGCGCGGCCGATTCAGCGTGCGCTTTTACATGGTCGCCGTCCTCTTCATCCTCTTCGACGTGGAAGCGGTCTTCATGATGCCGTGGGCCGTGATTTACCGCAAACTCCCGCTCATCACCGGCTCCCGGCTCTTCGGCTTCTGGGAAATGGTGGTCTACCTCGGCTTTGTCGCCGTCGGACTCTATTACATCGTGCGCAAAGGCATCCTGAACTGGAGCCAGGACAAGGCGGATCTTTAGCATGACCCAATCTCCCACAATCGCGGGCAAGGCAGCTGTGCTCGAAGCTATGCCCGGGCATCCCGCCATCAAAGCCGTTCTCTCCTGGAACCCCGCTGCCCTGACCGACGCCAAATTCGACCGCAACGAGCTCACGCTTACCTTCGCCGCCGAGCAGATTCGCGCTGCCGCGGCCACGGTACAGGCTGCCGGCTACAACTTTTTTGAAGATATGACGGCGGTCGACTGGTTCCCTTCCGCACCGCGCTTTCAGTTGAGCTATCACATCCTGTCCCATGCCTTTAAAGAGCACATCCGCCTGCGCGTACTGGTAGATGGGGCGAATCCCTCCGTTGCGTCCATCACTCCGGTTTGGCCCTCGGCCAACTACTACGAGCGCGAAGTCTTCGACCTCTTCGGCATCCGCTTTGAAGACCATCCAAACCTGCGCCGCATCATGATGCCCGACGACTGGGTGGGTCATCCCTTGCGCAAAGACTATCCGGTGGAGGGCTATCGCTAGATGACCGAAACCATTGGCACGCCCATCCTCGAAGCTCCCCTGGCCGAAGGCGCCAAAGACCAGCACATGGTCATCAACATGGGGCCGCAGCATCCCGCGACTCACGGCGTTCTGCGCCTGGTGCTTGAAATCGACGGCGAAATCATCGTCCGCCTCTATCCCGAGGTCGGCTACCTGCACACCGGCATTGAGAAGACCTGCGAAGCCAAGTTCTATCAGCAGGTGGTGCCGCTGACCGACCGCATCAACTACCTCGATCCACTCTCGAACAATCTCTGCTACTGCCTCGCCGTCGAAAAACTGCTCGGCCTCGAAGCTCCGGAAAAAGCAAAGTGGCTGCGCGTCCTGCTGGTCGAGTTGAGCCGCATCAACTCCCATCTCATCTGGCTCGGCACGCACGCCATGGACATCGGCGCTCTCACCGTCTTCCTCTACACCTTCCGCGAACGCGAAGAGATTCTCCGCCTCTTTGAGGCCGTGGCCGGCCAGCGGATGATGACCAGCTACTTCCGCATCGGCGGACTCTCCATGGAACCGCCGCTCGATTTCCTGGACCGCGTGCAGGCCTTCATCCGTACATTTCCCGAGAAGGTCGACGAGTACGCCAACCTGCTCACCGGCAATCCGATCTTTGCTAACAGGCTGAAGGGCGTGGGCTATCTTTCCGCTTCCGATGCCATCGCGTTGGGCGTTACCGGACCTCCCATGCGCGCGTCAGGAGTGGATTTTGACCTCCGCCGCGACATGCCTTACTCTGGCTACGAAAAGTTCCAATTCAGCGTGCCCACCTCCACCGTCGGCGACTGCTGGGCGCGGTATGAAGTCCGGCTCGTGGAGTTGCGCGAGAGCGTCAAGATCATCCAGCAGGCGCTGGACGGCATGCCTGAAGGCCCCGTCAAGGCCGACGCGCCGAAAATCGTACTTCCCGACCGCGAAAAAATGAAGACCCAGATGGAAGCGCTGATCCATCACTTCAAAATCGTGACCGAAGGCTTTGAAGTCCCCGCCGGCGAGGTCTATCAGGGCATTGAAGCCGGCCACGGCCAGACCGGCTATTACGTGGTTTCCGACGGCACGGCCAAGCCTTACCGGGTCCACATGCGGTATCCGTCGTTCGCCACCTTGCAGGCGCTTGAAACCATGTGCCAGGGACGCATGTTGGCCGACGTAGTTGCGGTCATCGGGTCCATTGACATTGTGTTGGGAGAGATTGACCGTTGAGTGGGCCCATGGCGCACACACCGGAGCAAGTTCAGGTCGAACTATGGGTTTCGCTTGCTTCGCTGCTGAGGAGTTATACCGCGGCGCACGGCCTCAATGGCAACCGGCAGGCGACGGTCGAGTTGGGCGAGGATAAAATCTTGGTGCGGCACGGCGACGATTGGCTCGATTTAACGCGCAGCAGTGAAATCGTGACCTGGCTGCGCGAAGATGGAAGGACAGGAACCTTGGAACTGACGGAAGCCGGAACACTGCGCGGCGATACAGATGAGGAAGAAATGGATATGGCAGCCGAACGATGGGCTAGAGAGCTGATGAGATGAGTCCTGAAACCATGAGCCTCTTTTCCCCCCAACTCGCCGCACGCTTCGACGCGCTGGTAAAGAAGTATCCCGTCAAGCGTTCCGCCCTGGTCCCCATGCTCCTTTACGCGCAGGATGAGATCGGCTACCTTTCCGACGCGGTGATCGCTGAAGTGGCCGAACGCATCGGCATCACCGAGCTGGACGTACGCGACGTGGCCAGCTACTACTCCATGCTGCGTTTCAAGCCGGCAGGCAAATACAATGTGCAGGTCTGCACCAACATCAGCTGCATGTTGCGCGGCGGCTACGACGTATACGAGCGCTTCCAGGAAGAGTTGGGAATCGGCCACAAGGGCGTTACCGGGGACGGCATATTCTCCCTTGAAGAAGTCGAGTGTATCGGCGTCTGCTGCTGGGCGCCCGCCATCCAGGTCAATTACGACTTCCACGATGAGCTAAGTCCTGAACACGTCCCTGGCATCATCGCCGGATATCGTGGGAAGGCAAAAGCGGAAGGGACGGCCACCCATGCCTAGACTCGTCTCCCATCCCGACGAAGTAAAGATCGTCACCCGCCGTTTTGGCATGGGTGCTGCAAACATCGATCGGTACATCGAACTAGGCGGCTACGAAGCCACGAAAAAGTGCCTTGCGCAAGGCCCTGACTGGATCATTACCGAGATGAAGGCCTCGAACCTCCGTGGACGCGGCGGCGCAGGCTTTCCCACCGGCCTCAAGTGGTCGTTCGTCCCCAAGCAGAATCCCAAACCCAAATATGTTCTGGTCAATGGCGACGAAAGCGAGCCTGGAACCTGCAAGGATCACCTGATCTTTCTCCACGATCCTCACGCAGTGATTGAAGGTACCATCATCGCCGGCCTCGCCATCGGAGCCAAAGTCGGCTTCATCTATCTCCGCGGCGAATATCGCTACCTTCTCGAAATCATGGAAAAAGCCGTTGCCGATGCCTACGCCAAGGGTTTCCTCGGCAAGAACATCTTCGGCTCCGAAACCGAGTTTCAGGTCATCACGCAGACCGGCGCGGGCGCCTATGAAGTGGGCGAGGAGTCCGCGCTGATGGAGTCGCTCGAAGGCAAGCGCGGCATCCCGCGCATCAAGCCACCGTTCCCTGCGGTGGTGGGCCTCTACGGCGGTCCCACGGTCATCAACAACGCTGAGACCATCGCCACTGTGCCCCACGTCATCGAAATGGGCGCGGCAGCATACGCGGCGGTCGGTTCGGAGCGCAACGGCGGAACACGTCTCTTCGGTCTCAGCGGCCACATCGAGCGCCCCGGCGTGTACGAGCTGCCTATGGGCTATAACCTCAAGAAGATGATTTACGAAGTTGGGGGCGGCATACGCGGCGGGCGCAAGCTGAAAGCCGTTGTCCCCGGTGGATCGTCAACCCCTGTGCTTCTACCTTCGGAGATCGAAACTCTCGGCATGGACTTCGACCAGGTGGGCAAAGCAGGCTCCATGCTTGGCTCTGGCGGCGTGGTGGTCATCGACGACCAGACCTGCATCGTCGAATTCGCCTTGCGCACAATAAGCTTCTACCAACATGAAAGCTGCGGCTGGTGCATTCCCTGCCGCGAAGGTACCGATTGGTTAAAGAAGTCGCTCACCCGCTTCCATGCAGGCTTTGGCGTGGCCAAGGACATCGACAACATTCAGTACCTGGCCGAAAACATGATGGGCCGCACCTTCTGCCCATTGGGCGACGCAGCGGCCATGCCCACGCTGGGCTTCGTTAAGAAGTTCCGCAAAGAATTTGAAGACCACCTGAACGGCAAGCCTTGCCCGTTCGCGAAGCATGTTGAAATGGCCGTGATTTAAGAGGAGTTGGGATGACGGAAGACAGAGGTGGTCGAATGAAGGAGCTTGACGAAATTGAAGAGAAGATTCACTTGGGTAATGTAGTAAGTGTTGAACCGATGCCCGAGCGGCTTGCGCCTGTTCAAAATCAAGCTGATATGCCGGAGATCGAAGTGGCCGGGGATGATCGTATGAAAATCGCTCTCCGGATCGTGGACCTGAGCAACGGAGTCCTGGAGCCGGAGGAGAGCGGTCGTCACGTTGCCCTGAGGA
>JBEKZG010000097.1:0-9432 GCA_049510095.1 Occallatibacter sp. | reverse complement strand
AATGGCGACAGCCGAGGCGGAAAGGGACACAGCCATTCTGCGGGCAACGGCGCAGCGCGAATCCGCGGTGGCCAAGGCCCAGGCGGACCAGGAGCGGGTGATTGCCGAGACCGCTTCACAGACGCGCCAGGCTGAGGCGCAGCGCGATTTGGACATCAAGAAGGCGCAATTCAGCGAGCAGAGCCGCAGGCAGCAGGCATCGGCCGACAAAGCGTATGAACTGCAGACCAACATCATGCTCCAACAGGTAACCGCGGAGCAGGTAAAGGTGCAGCAAGTGGAGAAGGAGGGCCAGATCAAGGTGCAGGAAGCTGAAATTCTGCGCCACGAAAAGGAACTCATTGCGACAGTGCTCAAGGGCGCGGAAATCGAACGGCAGCGCATTGAGAACATGGCGGCCGCTGAGAAAAACCGCCTAACCGCGGAAGCAGAAGGCCGGGCAGCCGCGATCCGTTTCCAGGGCGAGGCGGAAGCCAGCATCATCTTCCAGAAAGGCGAAGCCGAAGCCAAGGCCATGAATGTGAAGGCCGAGGCTTACCAGGAGTGGAACCAGGCTGCCGTGGTGGACAAGCTGCTCACCAACATGGCCGATGTTGTCCGTGCCATGGCGGAGCCGTTAAGCAAGGTGGATCACATCACCATCGTGTCCACCGGGAATGACGATGCTGCCGGAGCGCACAAGATCACAGGCGATATGACGAGGATTGCGGCGCAGGTGCCGGCACTCTTTGAGGCACTCAGCGGCATGGACATCAAGCAGCTCATGTCGAATGTGCAGGCTATCAAGACTAAACCGGACGCCAACAAGCCGGAGAAAAAATAGCGCGGCGCCCCAGGTCTGAAAGTCCAGGCCTGGGGCGTTCGGGGAACGCTCGACCCGTCGATTCGAGCCGTCTCAATGGAAATGGAACGAGGTGCGCAAATGCGATTTGAAAACCCGGTACGACAAGTGGCTTGCGGGTGTGCTGATAGCAACCGGCCTTATCCTGTTTTGCCTTCCCGCATGGCTCTATCTCAATCCAGCAACCCATGGCAAGCCGATTTGGCTCCTACTCTTCGGCCCAGTCATCTTTGTCTTGGCGCTTTTGGCCACTCTTCCGCAGTACTACGAGGTGCGCGAGGAGGGCCTGTTCATCCGCCAGGGATGGAAGAAGGCGCTGCTTGCTTACTCCGCGCTTTCGGAATTATCCGAGGCAGAAAGCATGCTAAGCGCGCCGGTTTTTTCCACCCACCGCTTGCTGGTCACCGCGGTACCAGGCGGCCAGTTCCTGATTGCGGTTGCGGAACAAGAGCGGTTTCTGGAAGAGGTGGCGCGCCACACTCCGCAACTGGAACAGTGGCCTTCGGGATTGAGAACCCCTGGTGGAAAGCCCTCCTGGTGCTGATCGGAAATAGACGCTGGACGCCCAGGTCTCGCTTTTGAGACCCGGTAAACAATAACCCAATCGGAAAAAACCCGACCCGGGAACACGATCCCCGCGCAGGTTTCAGGGAATTGAGGAGAACATGAGAGGTGTAATCAAGTTTGCAGCGGGAATCGGATTGAGTCTGGCAATGGTCCCATTCGCAGCGCTTGCACAAGCTCCAGCGGACCAACCGGCCGGAACAACCACAGCGGCTGCAACCGTCCCGCTGGATCAGCAGCCGACCAAAGAGCAGTTGGCGAAGCTGTTTGAAGCGATGCAGCTGCGCAAGCAATTGGATGGCGTCATGAAGATGCTGCCCGCCATGATTCAACAGCAGATCAAATCGCAGATGCAGGGGCTCACTTCAAAAGCGGCTGAAGGGAAGCAGATCACTCCGGAGCAACAGGCGGCTATCGACAAGACGATGAACAAATACCTGGAGAAGGCCCTCAGCGTTTACCCCGTGGACGCAATGCTGGACGATCTGACCACGATTTACCAGCATCACATGAGCCGTACCGACGTTGACGCGTTCATCGCTTTCTACAACTCAACTGCCGGTCAGCATCTGCTTGAGCAGCAGCCGGCCATCATGCGGGAATACATGCCTATGGCCATGAAACGCGCGCAGGAGGGCACCAAGAGCCTCACCAACGACCTCACTCGCGATTTGAACGGAATCCTCGAGTCCTCGCCGCCGGCCCCGCCCGCGGCGCCCAACAAGCCTGCGCTGTAACCGCTCCAACCCCTCAGCCTTCGGTCCAAGAGCCGAAGGCTGAGGGCAAAATGCCGAACAAGGAGAACATCATGTCACTGCTGGAGAGAGTAAGCACATTGCTCCGCGCGAATCTCAACGACCTGGTCGAGAAGGCCGAAGATCCCGAGCGGTTGTTGAAACAGATCGTCCTGGACATGGAAAACCAGCTCCTCCAGGTGAAAACCCAGGTCGCCATCGCGATTGCCGATCAGCACCTGCTGGAGAAGAAACGGGCCGAGCACCTGGAGCAGGCGGCCGAATGGCGCCGCAAAGCCGAGTTGGCCGTGCAAAAAGGACACGACGACCTGGCCCGCGCCGCGCTGGAGCGGGCGCTGAGCCACGATCAGTTGGTGAACGGCTTCAGCGAGCAGGCCGAAGACCAGAAGTCGGAGGCCGACAACCTGCGCCAGGCGCTGCACAAGTTGGACCAGAAGCTGAACGAGACCCGTGCCCGCTGTGAAATGCTGGTTGCCGAGCATCGCCGCGCCCGGGTGATAGGGCGTGCGACGCAGGTCCGCCAGGCAGTGGGCGCCGAACAGGAGCAGGCGCTTGGCCGTTTGAAGAGCCGCGTCCACATCAAGTCCGCCGAAGCCGCCGCGGCTACAGAGATTATGGTCCCTGAATCGCTTGAAGATCGCTTTCAGGCACTCGAAAGCGAGGACAAGGTTGAGCTGCTGTTGAGCGAGATCAAAACCCGGCTTCTACCAAAATGAAAGAGAAGCTGTTCGTGCCCGGTTCCGGCCTGTGGACGCCGGAACTGCCATACGACGGATTTTCTGTGTCTTTGCTGGGGCTTGGCGACCCCAAGTGCTGGAAATTGTGTAAAACCGATGAATCGTTGCAGTTTCGTGCTTCGAGCGCGATTTTCTGTCGGCAGGAGGTGTTTTACTCTTAAGAGATAGCCAATCGGTTCGATTTGGCTCGATTTGCCAATATAACTCGCTTTTCGAGGCGAACCCGCACGGACGGGCGCCGACTGTACGACTGGTGAATGGATGC
Source organism: Occallatibacter sp. (assembly GCA_049510095.1). Lineage (GTDB taxonomy): Bacteria > Acidobacteriota > Terriglobia > Terriglobales > Acidobacteriaceae > Telmatobacter. The sequence continues at coordinate 6,270 of JBEKZG010000097.1, read as the reverse complement.
GCTTGGTTTCAAGTTCTTTTCAAGGATTACACTTCCGTTCCCGTAGCCGCGAGGGATTTCGGTGAATCGCGATCGTCTTTTCTTCGTCTAACTAATGTTGGTGTAAATATTTGCGCGTTTTCCCGGCATTTTTACCCAACCATTCACATGCGGCCCGAACAGCCAGCCCGGCGCATTGAATTGAAAGCGCTGGCAAGGATGGATTGTCCGAGGGATGGCCCTCCGCGGGCCCATTCTTCATTGCAGGCGAAGCGGCCAGTGGTTAACTTACTCCAAGCCGGGTGAATCGATGCGTTTTGGTTTTTGTTTGATCCGTGGGCTGTTCGCTCTCGGAATGACCACGCTGGCGCTTTCTTTCTCAGTTTTTGCGCAGGCCCCGGACGCCGGCGCGATCGCAGCCGCTCAAGAAGTTCCGGACGCTCCGCAGCCGCAAATTGCGTTGCCCACAGTCGAATCCTCAAGTCAGGATCAGAGCAGCCAGCAACAGACTCCGTCCCCCACCCCTGCTCAGACGCCTGCCCCTCAGGGGAGTTCCAGTGCTCAACAATCTCCACCGTCCGGCCAGGAAAAAAGCCAGCATGACAAGGCCGAGCAGCAAATCAAGGAACAGGAGCAGCAGCGGGTATTAGGCATAGTGCCGGCGTTCAACATCTCCTATCGCGCTGACGCTGTTCCTCTAACGGCTGCACAGAAGATGAAGCTTGCATTTCACTCCTCAGTCGATCCGGTGACTTTTGCCGCGGCTGTTCTGGTGGCCGGCTACCACGAAGCACTGGACGACGATACCGGATTCGGATGGGGCGCCGAGGGTTTCGGAAAAAGAGCGGGCGCCGCGTATCTCGATGCCTTCGATGGCACCATGATAGGGAATGGTATTCTGCCAGCTGTTCTGCATCAGGATCCCCGCTACTTCAGGCTGGGCCATGGCACGGCAACGCACCGCGTTCTCTATGCATTGTTCACCAACGTCGCCTGCAAGGGCGACAAATCCCGCAAGTGGCAGCCCAATATCTCCAACGTGGGCGGCAACATCATCTCCGGCGCCATCTCCAATCTCTACTATCCTGCCCAGAATTCAGGGTGGGGCGAGACCATCACTAACGGATTGACCGTGACCGCCGAGGGCGGGTTCGGTTCGCTCTTTCAGGAGTTCTGGCCGGACCTGTCGCGGAGGTTCCTGCACAAGGATCCGACCCAGGGCCGCGACGCCGAGGTCCGCGCACTGGACGCCAAAGAGAAGGAAGAACGCAAGAAACAGAAGGAAATGGAGCAGGAAAAGAAAGATCAAAAACAGAGCCCGCCTCAGACCCCGGACCAGAGTCAGAAACCCCAATAGCGCGGAGTCAATCAGCCTGGCCCTTCAGAGTTCCTGTAACCTCAGCACCCCGCATTTTCGTCTAACGCAGCATGAAGAAGTTTCTGCTTGGACTCATCGTTGTCTTCTGCGTCGCGGCTCCGGTCGCGTCGCAGGCGCAGGGGGCGGCTGCCGGCCACCACCATCACCATCATCACCATCATCCCCACGCGTAGCAAGCCGCCGGGCACATCGGAAGGCGATCAGCGCTTCCCAGGTTTGGTGTGCCTGGCCTTCTTTGTGTTGACTTCCTTGCGGTCAGACACCTTCATCGCGCGCAGGATCGCCTGATTCTTCTCGATCAGCGCGTATCGCTGCTCCACGCAGGCGTAGCTGCGCAGTGGATCCGGCGGCGTGTTCCGCACATAATCGAGCAGCCTGGCCACAGTACTTGTGGCTACGTGCAGGCGCGTGTCGGAAGAGGCATAGTAGATAAAAACTTCGCCCTTCCTGGCTTCGATCCACCCGTTGCTGAAGACCACGTTCGACACATCGCCCACCCGTTCTTCACCCTCGGGCGCTATGAAATAGCCTGCCGGCTTGTGTGTAATCACCCACGGCCGTTCCAGGCCGGCAAGAAACAGGTAAAGCACATAGCGCAGGCCGGCCGCGGTGTAACGCACCCCATGCGCCAGGTGCAACCAGCCCTCGGGCGTCTTGATGGGCGCGGGTCCCAGGCCATTCTTTACTTCCTGAATAGTGTGGTATGCGCGGTTGTCCATGATGATTTCTTTTTCGATTACGGCCTTCTCGATACTCGATGCGAGTCCCCATCCAATCCCGCCACCCTTGCCTGCCTGGATAAAGTCGTCTTGCGGCCGCGTGTAGAAGGCATATTGTCCATCAACCAATTCCGGGTGCAGCACCACATTCCTCTGCTGCGGAGACTTCGAATCCAGGTCCGCGAGCCGCTCCCAGGTTTTCAAATCATGAGTGCGCGCGATGCCGCACTGCGCAACAGCCGAAGAAGTATCCCACGCCGGCGTCTTTGGATCTTTCCGCTCCGTGCAGAACAAGCCGTAGATCCAACCGTCCTCGTGCTTCACCAGCCGCATATCGTAGACATTCGTGTCCGGGTCCGCGGTTTCCGGCATCAGGATCGGATAATCCCAGAACCTGAAGTTGTCCACCCCGTTTGGACTTTCGGCCACCGCGAAGAACGACTTCCGGTCTGCGCCCTCGACGCGCGCCACCACTAGAAACTTGCCTTCGTGCAAAAGCGCGCCTGCGTTGAATGTGGCATTCACCCCGATCCGCTCCAATAGAAACGGGTTCGATGACCTATCGAGGTCGTAGCGCCAGGCGATAGGCGCGTGCGCGGCGGTCAGCACGGGAAACTCGTACCGGTCAAAAACCCCGTTGCCGCCCGGCGATGGACGGTTACGCCGTTTGAGCTGTTTCTCCTGCTGCTTCATCAGTTCTTGAACTGCCATCTTGAATGCTGCCTGATTCATCTTTCGTCTCCGGTCTTCATACTTCCGCGCCTTGAGCCTCCACGGAAGGGGTGATTCTATCCATCCGCTCCATCACTTCAAAGCAAGTGCGGCTATTGTGGTAAGGGCACTTCCACGGACCCACTTTATCCTGTCTCGCATCCGGAATGCCCTCACGCGATACCAGCCAGAACCATTCGCCCTTGTCGTGATCGACGATGTGCTTCTCAATGAAGCTCCAGCTTCGTTCCGCTGCGAACTCGAAGCGCTGTTTGCCTGAGAGTTGGTAAGCGTTGAGGAAACCCACAACGGCCTCGGCCTGCGGCCACCAGTGCTTATCGGTGTTGAAGTGCCCATCCGGCTTACGCTCGTACATCAGTCCGCCGTCGTGATCGAGGCCATGTGCGTAGACCGCCTGCGCCATCTCAACAGCAACTGCCTGCACGCGTTTCAGCAGCGGCTTGTCGCCCAGCACCTCCGCCGCCTCACACATTAGCCAGCTCCCTTCAATGTCGTGGCCAAAGGAGATCACGCCGGACCGCCGCTTCCATTCCTCGTCGAAGAAAAGAATGAAGCAGTGATTCGCCGGATCGACGATGTGGTCAAGGAAAATCAGAATCAACTCCCGCAGCCGCAGGCGCACTGTCGGGTTCTCGTGCAGGCGCAGTAACGCGGCGTAGGCCTCGAGCATATGCAGATGCGTGTTCATGGACTTCTTTTCGTCCATATCCACTTCGCTCAACCGCTGATCTTCAGCAAGAGACCAATCGCGCTCATAGGTCTCGAAGTAACCGCCATGTTGGTTATCGTGGCTGACCGATTCAATAACCTCTACCATTTGCAGCGCTCGCGCAAGTATTTCAGCGTCGCCGGTGGCGTGGAAATACTCAGCCAGCGCGTAGACAGTGAAAGCCTGCCCATAGATGCGCTTCCTTGCATCCAGTGGCCGGCCCAGATAGTCCACCAGCCAATACGTTCCCCCAAACTCGTTGTCCCAGAAGAAGCGGATCAGATACTCATACGCACGCCGGGCGGCATCAAGATACAGTGGGTCGCCGTAAACGCTGAAGGCCTTTGAGAAGGTCCAGAGGATGCGTGCGTTCAGAATCAATCCTTTGGCCGCATGAGGATCGATTGTCAGGTCATTCGCAATCCGGCCGCGAAATCCGCCGAAATCGCCGTCAATTGTGTTTTTGAGCCAGAAGGGAAGGATGTCAGAGAGCAACTCCGCTTCGGCCATTTCTCTTAAGCCGCTCATAGCAGTACCTCGTTTTTGGAATTTCATACCGAGTTGCTGATAGCCTGCGGCGTTGACGTCAGCCATCTTGTTTCAGGATTGAGTCGATCCGTTCCAGTTCATCCGGGGAAAATGAAAGATTGGCCAACGCGGCCACATTCTGCTCGATCTGCTCCACTCGGCTTGCGCCAATCAGCGCCGAGGTCATGCGCGGGTCGCGCAACACCCACGCCAACGCCACCTGCGCCAGGGTTTGTCCGCGCTCTGCGGCCACTGCGCCCAGCGCGCGAACCTTTGCCAAACGAGCTTCGTCAATATCCTTTTCCTTGAGGAACCCATGCGGTTTGCTTGCGCGCGAGTCGCCGGGAATTCCCTCGAGATAACGGTCGGTGAGCAATCCTTGCGCCAGCGGACAAAAGGCGATGCCGCCAATGCCCGCATCGTCGAGCACATCCAGCAGCCCATCTTCAACCCAGCGCTCGAACATGGAATATTTCGGCTGGTGAATAAGGCAGGGAGTGCCCAGCCCGAGCAAAATTCCCGCTGCCTCATCGGTCTGCTCCGCGCTGTAGTTGGAGATGCCCGCATAGAGCGCCTTGCCGGAGCGCACTGCCTGGTCAAGAGCGCCCATAGTTTCCTCGACAGGAGTTTTCGGGTCGGGGCGATGTGAGTAAAAGATGTCGACGTATTCCAGTCCCATACGCTTGAGACTCCGATCGAGACTCGCAAGGAGATACTTGCGCGATCCCCAGTCGCCATACGGCCCGGACCACATTTGGTAGCCTGCCTTCGAACTGACGATCAACTCATCGCGATAAGGCTTGAGGTCGAGCCGCAGGATCTCCCCAAAGTTCGACTCCGCACTCCCCGGCGGCGGCCCGTAGTTATTCGCGAGGTCGAAGTGGGTGATTCCCAGATCGAAGGCACGGCGCACCATCGCGCGGCCATTTTCAAAATCGTCCACTCCCCCAAAATTGTGCCAGAGACCCAGAGAGATGGCAGGCAACTGCACGCCGCTTTTCCCGCAGCGACGATAAATCATCGAGTCGTAACGATGTTCGCGTGCGATGTACAAGACCGATCTCCTTGCGTGACGGCCGAAAACTCCTAGCTCAAAATCCCTGTGACTTCAATTTCCTTGCGTCCGTCCGCCGGCAGTGGGACCACATTACCTTGCACCGGTTCGCCATCCACGGTCAGCGCAATCGAATTCCCGTCGCCTCTCCGCTCAATGGAGATTCGATACACCACGCCGCGGAACGTGCGAGTTGCCGTAAATCCCGGCCAGCTCTTCGGGATCACAGGCGCAATTTCGAGGCCGTCCAGCGAAGTCCGAATGCCCAGTATCCACTGGACGATGGCATAGTAGTTCCACGCCGCGGTTCCCGTCAGCCAGGAGTTCTTCGCCTCGCCAAATGTAGGCGCATCCTTGCCCGCAATCATTTGCGCGTAAACATACGGCTCGCAGCGATGCAGATCGCCGATCTCTTCACGGGCCGAAGGATTGATGCGTGAGTAGTAATCGTGCGCCAGATCGCCATGACCCAGCCGCGTTTCACCGATCATCACCCATGGATTAACGTGGCAAAAAATACCCGCATTCTCCTTGTACCCTGGCGGGTACGACGAAATTTCGCCCAGTTGCAGGTAATAGCGTGAGTAAGCCGGCTGCTGGACCACGATTCCATGCCGGGTGGCGAGGTGCTTGCCCACGGCGTCCATCGCGCTCTCAGCCTTTCCGTCTTCGAGGCCAATTCCGGCGAGCACGCAGAATCCGTTCGACTCGATGAAGATTTTGCCCTCTTCGCATTCCTTCGATCCGCTCTTTGCCCCGAAGTCGTCGTAGGCCCGCAGAAACCCCTCGCCGTCCCATCCATGCTCGTGAATCACCGCCAGCATCTTCTCGGTTTCGCCAATGTATTTCGCGGCTTCGTTCTCAAGACCGCGCCGCTTCGCAATTGCCGCCAGTTCACGGCCCGCGTGCACAAACAAGCCGGCAATAAACACTGACTCAGCCACCTTGCCGTCCTTGTTCGTTGTCGTCTGGAAACTTTGGCCCGGTGTGTCGGAGAAGCAGTTCAGGTTGAGGCAGTCGTTCCAGTCGGCGCGGCCAATCAGCGGCAGTCCATGCGGCCCGAGCCGCGCGAGCGTGTAATTGAAACTGCGCTGCAAGTGTTCGTAGAGCGGCTGCTCGGAGCCAGGCTCGTTGTCATACTGAACCGGTTCGTCGAGAATACTCCAGTCAC
>JBEKZG010000096.1:0-9456 GCA_049510095.1 Occallatibacter sp. | reverse complement strand
GAGGCCGGCGGCGCCCAATGCGCGCTCTTCAAGCCAGTGCCGACCGCTCCTGGCGATTATTATGCTACTCCCTTCGGTGCGCCTGGAGCTCCGGGCTCAAGCTACTGTGACGGCATCAACGGCATGGGGCAAATTGTGGGATCTTACTGGACGGACCCGAGCGGGGATGCCTACACGGGATTTGTGGACGATGCCGAGGGCGGCGACCCCGGCGATGCGGCCAACTTCCGGACTGTTGTCGCTCCGGAGTCACCCATTACCCAGCCGCTTGGGATCAACAACGATGGACTGATCGCCGGCAACGCCGAGATCGGCGGACCGGACTCACTGCAGTCGGGATTCCTTTTAGACGCCGGGGAATTTATATCTGTGATCCTTCCGGCATCCTATGAATCCAATGTCTTTGGCCTCAACGACGACGTTCAAGTTGTCGGGTCGTCCTTTGCTGGGTGTTCAGAAGACGGTTGCCCCTACATCAACGGATTCATTCTGGACACCCAACACTGATCCGAACTAAGAGACCAGCCAACATTTCCGGTTGCAACGGAATCGAAAGTACGGGGGTGCGCGCAAATACGTTTTACTTCACTGCGCGTCCAGGAATTCAGAGGGTTGGGTTTCAGGCGGGAATGGCGGATTCGTGTTAACAAAGCGATGACAAACGGGGGACGCCAGTGTTGCGGCAACCGTGCTAAACTCGCGTTCATCCGTTGGTGTGGCGGCATGACTATGCTTCCGAGCAGGCGCAATTCCGAATGCGGGCGCGATACCCTGAAGGTTGCGCGTCTGGCGGGGGTTCGCTGGGCGTGGATTTTCGGATTGGCGGCAGCTTTTCTGCTTGCGGGCGCCGGGGCCCAGGCCGCAGCCCAGGATCAGGAAGACCCACTGAACAAGGTGCATGTTCCGCCGCCGTCGCCGGCGGGGACGCCTGCGGCAGGTGAGCCGAAAGGGGCTGAAGCACCGGCGGCCTCAGGCCCGGACGCCTTGAAGATTCGTCCTGGGTCGCGGATCCGCATGAATGTGGACATGGTGCTGATTCCCGTAACCGTGACCGATCCGATGAACCGGCTGGTGACAGGGCTTGAGCAGGACGATTTTCAACTTTTCGAGGCCACCGGGCAGCAGAAGATTATTTCGTTTGCGGCGGAAGACGCGCCGGTTTCCATCGGGATCATCTTCGATTTGTCCGGTTCGATGACCTCAAAGCTGGTGCGGGCGCGGGAATCGATTCTGCAGTTCATCAAGACGGCGAATCCACAGGACGAATTTTTTGTGATCGGGTTCAATGACCGGCCGGAGCTGATTGAGGACTTTACCAGCTCGGTGGAGGATATTCAGGCGCGGCTGGCCACGGTACGCAGCGGTCATCGCACGGCGCTGCTGGACGCGATTTATTACGGCATGACCAAGATGAAGCAAGCGACGCACGAACGGAAGGCGATCCTGGTGGTATCCGACGGCGGCGACAACCGGTCGCGCTATACCGAAGGCGAGGTACGCGCGGAGGTGCGGGAAGCGGATGTGGAGATGTACTCGATTGGAATCTTCGATCCGTACGCGGCCACGCCGGAAGAGCGGACGGGCCCGCAATTACTGAACGATCTGAGCGAGGAGACGGGCGGGCGGATGTTCCGTGTGGACGATCTGTCGGAGATGGGCGACATCGCGGAGAAGATATCCACCGAGCTGCGGAACCAGTATGTGATTGGTTACAAGCCCAAGGGCCTGACCTACGACGGCAAGTGGCGTAAAGTGAAGGTGAAGATCAATCCTCCCGCAGGATTGCCTCCACTGACTGTTCATGCTCGCACCGGTTACTATGCGCCATTGCAATAACGCGTTGTTCCTGGTTCTTCTCTCCGCAGTGGCGTGTTCGCTGCCGGCGCAAGCAGCCTCCCCGGTGGGCGGGGCTCGCGTTGTTAGCGGAGTTAGCCTGGCCGATGGCGCTGCGGGCGAGTTGGCCCTGCTAGATCCGCATGATTCGCTATGGCCGCAGGCGACGCAAACGGGCCAGAATCCGCAGATCGCGCCCGCTCAGCAGCCTCAGCAGGGTCCGCCATTGACGGTGGATCGCGATCCGGTGCGGTCGCCGGATGCCGTGGCCCCTCCCACCGTTGAAACCGCCCCTGGGCGCAAGGGCGAACAGCAGGGCTTCGTGCTGCACACCGATGTGGAGGAAGTGGTTCTGAACTGCACGGTGCTGGAGGGCAACCGGCTGGTCCCGGACCTGAAGAAGGACGACTTCACGGTGTTTGAAGACGGGGTGAAACAAAACCTGATCAGCTTTCAGCACACGGACCTTCCGGTATCGATAGCCATTGTGGTGGACAATTCCGGATCGATGTCGAGAAAGCGGCCTTCAGTGAACAAGAGCGCGCTGGACCTGGTGCAGGCGTCGAATCCCGAGGACGAGGCGTTTGTGGTGAATTTTTCCGACGAGGCGTTCATCGACCAGGAATTCACATCGGACGTGAACAAGCTGCGCGACGGGCTGAGCCACATTGAATCGCGGGGCGGAACGGCGCTCTACGATGCGGTTGTGGCCTCAGCGGACAAGCTGGCGGCCGATGCAAAACGGCCCAAGCAGGTGCTGGTGCTGATTACCGACGGCGAAGACAACGCGTCGAGCTTGAACCTGGAGCAGACGATTCGGCGAGTGCAGCAGTTGTCCGGGCCGACGATCTATGCGATTGGATTGCTGTTTGGCGACGAGATGAGCCGTGCCGAGGTGCGCCATGCGCGGCGGGCGCTGGAGATGCTTTCGACCGAGACGGGCGGAATGGCGTTCTTCCCGAAGTCGATTGAGAACATTGACCAGATTGCCGCTGAGGTGGCGCGGGATATCCGGAACCAGTACACGCTGGGGTACCACTCGACTAGGCCTACGACCGAGCCGGGATTCCGACGGGTGCAGGTGAATGCCGAGGCCAAGGGTTTGGGCAAGCTGAGCGTGCGGACGCGCACGGGGTACTTTCCGGTGGTGAAGCTGACGAAACAAACCACTGTTTCGGCCACTAAATAAGGTGCGGCGGCCGCTGCGATAGACTGAATCAGCCATGGCCGTCGCTGTTTCAAGCTCCTCCACCCCCCGCATTGCTGCGGATATCACGCAACTTGTTGGCCATACGCCGATGCTGCAGCTGAGGCGCCTTGCGCCCGAGCCGTGCGCGGCGGTGTTTGCCAAGCTGGAATTCATGAATCCCGGGGGGAGCATCAAGGACCGCGCGGCGCTGGGCATGATTCTGGATGCCGAGGCGAGGGGATTGCTGCGGCGCGGTTCAAAGGACCAGCCGGGTTCCACCATTATTGAGGCGACGGCGGGGAATACCGGCGTGGGGCTGGCGCTGATTGGGGTGAATCGCGGGTACAAAGTGAAGCTGTTTGTGCCGGAGGGGTTTGCCGAGGAAAAGTGTATCCTGATGCGCGGGTTTGGGGCGGAGGTGATCCGCACGCCTGAGGCCGAGGGGATTGCCGGGGCGATCAAGCGGGCACGGGAGGCTGCGGCGGAGATTCCGGGATCGTTTACAGCGCTGCAGTTTCAGAACCAGGCCAATCCGCAGTTCCACCACGACACGACGGCGGTGGAGATTTGGGAGCAGATGGAGGGACGCGTCGACGGGTTTGTGGCGGGAGTGGGGACGGGCGGGACGTTCAGCGGGGTGGCGCAGTTTTTGAAGGAGCGGCATCCGGCGGTGGTGAATGTGGCTGTGGAGACGCAAGGGTCGATTTTGCAGGGCGGCGCGCCGGGGAAGCATCGGGTGGAAGGCATTGGCGTGAGCTTTGTGCCGGAGACGTTTCATCGCGAGGTGTGCAACCGGGTGGTTGCGGTGACGGATGAGGACGCGTTTGGGATGGTTAAGCGGCTGGCTGTGGAAGAGGGGCTGGTGGCTGGGTCGAGCTCGGGCGCGGCGGTGTTTGCGGCGGTGGAGCTGGCGCGGGAACTGGGGGCGGGGAAACGGATTGCGGTGATTGTGCCGGATTCGGCGGAGCGATATTTATCCAAGAATATCTTCGGAGAGGAATAAGTGTCATGGGCCACGAGTTAGAAATGGGTGCCCAGGAAAACGCAGTTTGGGATGGGATAACAAAGCCCGAATCCTTGGACGAAGCGGCAGCTGAGCTAAGGCAGAACCTGGCAGATGCATGCAAGAGATACGATTGGGACGGATCGCTCAAAATCCTCTCAGCCCACCCCGAGCTAATTAACTCGACAAGGCCGGGCGGAAAATCCAAGTTCACTCCGCTTCACCAAGCGGCCCATGGCGGGGCGTCGATCGAAGTTGTGAACAGACTTTTGGGGCTCGGTGCGTTTAGGACGATAAGGGATTCTCGCGGCATGCGCCCGCTCGACGTGGCTGTTGAACAATCCAAAGCGCACCTCTTCGAGAAATTGGAGCCCGGGCAAAGATGGACCATCGACGCTAGTATTCTCAGGTCAATCCAGACAAGGTTCCATAAGTTGATTAGAAAGCGCGCGCAGGCTCTCGTCGACGAGCACTGCCTGCGACTGCCGGAACTGGAGACAATGCTAGAGGTTATTCACAAGAGGTTCTGGTTTGCAATCCCCGGTATGTATGGCGGATTCGCGTATTGGCTGGACGACTTCAGTCTCTCTCCCCGACTTCTGGCTGAGAGCTGGTGTAGAGTTGTCGGTGGGTCGGATGAACGGCACGAGATTACGGCTGGTCGCACGAAATTGGTGGATGTCGGGTTCGATTACTGAATGGCTGGAGGCCTTCAAAACCCAGTTCATTGAATTTGCTGCACAAAGAGGGGATATGCCGGAAGAGACCAGTGAATCAGGTGCGATTGTTTACATCCTGAAGAACGAAGCAATGCCCGGTAATGTGAAGGTGGGCAGGACGGTCGACCTCAAGCAAAGGATGAGCAGCTTGGATACAACCGGGGTTCCGCTTCCCTTTGAGTGCTATTATGCGCGCCGGGTGGACGATGCTGCATTCGTTGAGGGGCGCCTACACGCAGCTTTCCAAGAGCTGCGTGTGCGGAAGAGTCGCGAATTCTTCAAGATTCTCCCTGAGCGAGTGAAAGCGGCGCTCGAGATCGCACGGGGTGAAGAGGTGACCGTTGACGAACGGTCAGTTGTTGAAACTCAGGATGATTTAGAGTCACTGGCAAAGGCGAAAACCAAGCGTCCGAACTTCAAATTCTCAATGATTGACTCGATTGCGGACGTTAAGCCGGGAACAGTACTTACCCACGCGAGTGATCCGAACGCGACCTGCACGGTCTATGACGACCGGAATGTTTTGTTTGAAGGAGATGTTATGTCGTTGACCAAGTCGGCAGGCATTGTCCTCAAGCGGCATGGTTTAAGCGATTCTGTCGCTGGGACAGATTATTGGACGTTGAATGGCGCGACCCTTTGGGACTTGCGCAACCAGGCTGAAAACCCCGATAACGAGTGACCTTTCGTTGAACCGGAGGGAATGCTGCGCACCAAAACCTCCCCAAGGCGGCACGATAAGCTAGAGGCTAGGAGCTAGAGGCTAAAAGCTGACTGATGTCTGACTACAAATACTCGACACTTGCGGTTCATGCGGGGCAACATCCGGACCCACTTACGGGGGCGGTGAATGTGCCTGTTTACCTTTCTTCCACTTTTGAGCTTACCGGGATTGGGACGGACCGCGGGTGGGACTACTCGCGGGCCGGGAACCCTACGCGGGACCGGCTGGAGATGGCGTTGGCGGCGCTGGAAGGTGGTACTAGCGGGCACGCGTTTGCCAGCGGCATGGCGGCGATTTATGCGCTGGTGGCTACGCTGCGCGCGGGCGATCACATGATCTGCTCCGCGAATGTTTATGGCGGGACTCAGCGGCTGTTCAACGAGATCATTCAGCATTACGGGATCGCGATTGAGTACGTGGATACGGGCGATCTGGAGGCAGTGGAGACGGCGATCAGGCCGTCGACGAAGCTGATTCATATCGAGACGCCAACCAACCCGTTGATGCAGCTAACGGATATTGCCGGGGTTTGCGAGATTGCTCGTGCGCATGGGGTTGAAGTGAGCGTGGACAACACGTTCATGTCGCCTGTGCTTCAGAGCCCGATCAAGCTTGGCGCGGATATCGTGATGCATTCCACCACGAAATTTTTGAACGGACACTCGGATGGATTGGGCGGGGCGCTGATTGGGACCAAGCGGGAGCATAAGGATCGGTTTCTGCTGGTGCAGAAGGCGGCGGGCGGGATCCTGTCGCCGTTTGAGTGCTTCCTGGTGCTGCGGGGGATCAAGACACTGCCGCTGCGGATGAAGGCGCACGAGGAGAATGGGCGGGCGGTGGCGGAGTTTTTGTCGACACAGACGAAGTTGACGCGGCTGGCGTATCCAGGATTGACGAGCCATCCGCAGCATGAACTGGCTGTGCGGCAGCAGAAGGGGTTCGGGTCGATGATGAGCTTCGACTTGGGCACGCGAGAGGCTGCGGGACGGTTTCTGGGAGCGATCAAGTTGTTCTTGAGCGCGGAGTCGCTGGGAGGGGTGGAGTCGCTGGCTTCGCACTCGGCTACTACGACGCATTTTGCGTTGAGCGAAGAGGATCGGCAGCGGCTGGGGATTACGCAAGGGCTGGTTCGGTTGTCGGTGGGGATTGAGGATAAGGACGATTTGATTTGGGATCTGGAGCAGGCGCTGGGGGCGGTGTAGAAGAAGGCAATGACTGAGACTGTCCAAGTCGTGACCACTGACGCAGAGATCGATGAGGCAATCGAGCGCGCACGCCGGTATGAGAAGTATGATCGTCGCGTCTTGAAGGCGGAATACTCAGAGGCAACCGATAGGCTGCAACTGGAATTCGATGATGGAGCCACGACAACGATTCCTCGTCGATTGCTTCAGGGATTGGCCGACGCGGAACACAAGGATCTAAGCCGCATTGAGATTCTGGGAATTGGCACCGGGCTTTTGTGGCCGGATTTGGATGTTGCGCACTATGTTCCCGCATTGGTGCAAGGCGTCTATGGGTCGGAGAAATGGATGATGGCCCTTCATAGCCAGCGAAAGAAGGTGACCACAAGTGAGTGATTGCCCTGTCAATATCGTCGGAATGATGCCTGTCAATTCAATCGAAGGGGATTCGGCTGAGGATACGGAGCTTCTCCGGGAAATGGCGACAGAAGCTCACGAGTTTATGCTCGAGCAAGAATGGTGTGAGCGCATCGATCATGAATATCTGGCTTACGGAGTCGGTGGGGTTGTTGCTGTTTTTCTGTTTCAGATTACTCCACGCACTGAAGACGTCGACTCGTGTTTATGGGTAATTGTTGGAGATCTTCCGCCCGCATTCTTAGTGGTCGACGATAACCCGACAGCGGCAGATGCCCTCGATGGATATTGCTCCGAGATGGAGGCGTGGGTTGAGGCTGCCGAGGCGGGCGAAAACTTGGACGAGTTGATCCCAGTGAACGCGCCGCCAACCCTTGCAAATGTTGAGCAGCTCAAGGGAAGGCTTCAATTCCTGCGGTCTGAGATATTGCCGCTCGCTAATGCTAGTTGATCCGATTTGCTGCGGGATTTAGCGCCATTGATTTAGCAGGCTGCGGAGGAACCTCGCATTGAATCGGAATGGCTGGAGAGTTCCCGCAGGGGCTAAAGCCCAACTCTTTTTATCGGCTTAATCGGCCCGGCTGAAGCCGTGCCCTTGTTACAAAGCCTGTCTGAAATGAGTTTTTCTGCAGCTTCTCAATGCCCCATAGGCGCGGGGGCGGCTTTGGCTGGGCGGCGCATCAGGAATGGAATCGGGATGAGCATGGCGGTTAACACCACCATAATCCAGATTACGTCTACATACGCCAATAGGCGTGCCTGGATCTGGGCCATGCCGTAGATTTGCGCGCCGGCTTGCTGAATGGCGTCGGTCATGGCTTTGCCGCGCTGCATCCATGCGCCGGTCAGGCCATTGCGCATGGCGTCAAAGGGGCCGTTGCCGGCGGTGGTGTGGGCACCGAGCATGTTGAGGTGCTTCTGGGTTTGGCGCGCGAGCAGGGTGGTGACAAAACTGATGCCGACGCTGCCGCCCAGATTGCGCATGAGCGCGGTGAGCCCGCTGACCTCGTTGTATTTCTCCTGGGGAATACCGGAATAACAAAGCGTGTTAATGGGAATGAAGAGGAAGGGCAGGCCAAGGGCGATGAAGACGCGCCAACTGACCGCCATGCCGAAGCTGACATCAAGATTGATATCGGTCATGCGGAAGAGGCCAAAGGTGGTGATGACGAATCCCATGGCTACGAGCTTGCGGGGATCGAATTTGGGCGCGAGGGCGCCGGCGACTGGAAAGAGGAACATGAGCGCGATGCCGCCGGAGGAGACTGCCATGCCGGCCTGGCGGGCGGAGTAGCCCATGATTTCCTGTAAGAACTGCGGAATGAGCACGGTGGAGGAATAGAGGGACATGCCGACGACGAACATAACGAACTGGGTCATGCCGACGTTGCGCTGGGCAAAGAGGCGGAGGTCGAGGATGGGGTGCTCGACGTGGAGCTGTCGCCAGATGAAGACGGCGAGGCCGATGGCGGCGATGACGAAGCAAGTTGTGATGAAGTTGGAGCTGAACCAGTCGTCTTCCTGACCTTTGTCGAGCATGGTTTGAAGGGCGCCGATGGTGACGACGAGCAGGCCGAGTCCCCAGTAGTCGATGGAGAGCTTGCGCTTGCGGATGGCGGCGAGATAGGGCGGGTCTTCGACGACGCGGCTGGTGAGGTAGAGCGAGAGGATGCCGACGGGGATGTTGATGAAGAAGATCCAGCGCCAGCTGTAGTTGTCGACGATCCAGCCGCCGACGGTGGGGCCGAGGACGGGGGCCATGACGACGGCCATGCCGTAGACGGCGAAGGCCATGCTGCGTTTGGCGGGGGAGAAGGTGTCGGCGAGGATGGACTGCTCGCTGGGCTGAAGGCCGCCGCCAGCCGCGCCTTGGAGGACGCGGAAGAAGACCAACATGCCGAGGCTGGGGGCGAGTCCGCAGAGCAGCGAGGCGGTGGTGAAGAGGGCAACGCAGGTCATGTAAAAGCGCTTGCGGCCGATGCGGTTGGCGATCCAGCCGCTCAGCGGCAGAACCACTGCATTGGCAACCAGGTAGCTGGTCAGCACCCAGGTGGCTTCGTCACGGCTGGCCGAAAGCGACCCGCCAATGTGCGGCATGGCCACGTTGGCAATGGAGGTGTCGAGAGCCTCCATGAAGGTGGCCATGGTAACGGTGATAGCGATGACCCACGGATTGGCGCGTGGCCGCCATGTGTCGTGGAACGAGACTGTTGCCGCCGCCAAAGGGCCAATCCTTTCTGGAAATGTTGTTTGCTCTGTCTGGGTTCTCTGTCCGGCGCCAGTGGCAACCGCTCATGGGGAGTCGCGTTGTAATTAGATTAACGGATGAGAGCGGGTGAAAAACAGGTTCTGAGGTTGCGCGTGGCTCATGCTCCCGGAAGCCCAAA
>JBEKZG010000095.1:0-9488 GCA_049510095.1 Occallatibacter sp. | reverse complement strand
GAACAAGACAACGATCTCGCGGCCCTCGCGGTCTTTTGCAAGCATGATGTCGCGCCAACGGAGATTTTTCATCTCCGCCGGCCTCATGCCCGGGTTGCAGGCAATCAGAATCATGTTGTAGGTGACGGTACGATACCAAACGCTTGACGGCTTGTCGGCCTCGGCAATCCACTTGCGCCCGACCGTGTGGAGTTTGCGGTACTCCTCCAGCGTGAACTCGTCACGCCGCATCGTCTTGAGCTTCGGGCGCTCGTCGAAACGCTGGCTTGCGGGGACATAGCGTTTCTTCACCGCATAGTTCATGATCGCCCCGAAGATCGACATCTCGAAGCGGATGGTGGAATCGCTGATGAAGGGAACCGCGTGAACATCCTGTGGCTTGACGGCAATCGGCTTCAAAACCCTGATGCCCAGGGTCTGCTGAACCTTGGTGCGACGTGCGGACTCGTGGTCTGCGAAAGACTGCGCTACGTCGGCCGTAACTTCCCGAACGCCGTTGCGCTTGTGACGGCCTGCGCCGTTCTCCCGCCGCCATGCCGGATAGCTGCCCCAGCGTTCGTTGCCGATAAGATGTACCTGTGTTGAACCTGCATACCTGTCTAAAGTGCCTTCGATGACGGCACGGAGTTTCTTGGGCCGCGCGGCGCTGATCTCTCCGCGTTTCGCCCGCGCTTCCTGCGTCAACAGATACTCGTGTGCTACGTCGCGGAAGGGGCGGTTGAACACCGGAACGTCATGCTTGATGCGGAACCGAACGTCCGCGTCTTGATCGAAGGCGCGTTCCCGCGCCGCTTCTTTATCAGAGGTTTTAAGCGAAACCGTCTTATAGCGGTCGGCCCTCGGCATCTTCATGCGGCAATACCACATGCGATGGTCTACGTCGCCGCGCCGGAAGAGAACCAAGCCCGGTTTCAGTTCCTCTTTCTCGGTAATAAACGCCATGATCGCCTCCTGCGGTTATTCCGTTCTGTGCAGTTTCCGTGTAGATTTTCTCTGCAAGCCATTGATTCTTTATGGCTGTGCATACTTTGTATGGAACATTATATAAAATTATGTGCTTTATTTCTAGTTATTTATGATATAGTTCTCATCCTGAGCGAACGGGGCCCCGAACGTTCTTCAGTTCGGGGGTGGTGAGAGAAGGATCTGCGTTTATTCTTTCGCGACCCTAAGCTCCGCCGCCGGGGATCAGGACTTCTTCCGCGCCCGTTCGCGTTGAAGCTCGCGGTAAAGATCGCTCTTCGATACACAGAGTTCTCGCGCCAGCTGTTTGAGCGCTTCTTTCTCGTCCGCGCCGGTCTCAGACTGCAGACGCGCAACCCGGACCGCAATCTTCTCCTGCGGGGCACCTTGCGAACTTGCGGGCCCGCTCCCCCGTCCCGGAGCCTCAATCAGCAAGGTGATCTCGCCGCGGACTCGTTCGCGCTGTGCCAACTCACGCCGCACATCCGCAACGCTTCCGCGCAGAAACTCCTCGTGAATCTTGGTTAGTTCGCGGGCCACTACGACGCGCAGCGCCGGTCCCCACACGGCCTCCAGATCGGCCAAAGTCTCAACAATCCGATGCGGCGCCTCATAGAGAATTAGCGTGCGCGAAGTATCGCTTCTTGCCGCTTCTTCCGCCAAAGTCTCGAGCATAGTCCGCCGCGCTCCCGCTTTCTCCGGCAGGAACCCGATAAATTGAAAAGCGCCGGTGGGTAGTCCTGAGGCGATGAGTGCGCTCAGAGCCGCATTGGCGCCGGGAATGGGAATCACGGCAACCCCGGCGCCAATGGCCTCGGCAACCAGCCAGCTTCCGGGGTCGCTGATGCCCGGCATGCCCGCGTCTGAAACTACGGCAATGCGCCCGCCCGCCCTCAGCGCATCCACCAGTTCCACCGCACGCACGCGCTCATTGTGCTCGTGCAAGCTGACCGTCGGCGTCGCGATTTCAAAATGGTTCAGCAGCTTCTGTGTCTGGCGCGTGTCTTCGCAGGCAATCCGGTCCACGCGCTTGAGCGTTTCAAGGGCGCGCAACGTAACATCGCCCAGATTGCCGATGGGAGTAGCCACCAGGTAAAGGCCTGGGGCGAGCCCTTCTTGCATATCGGAAATCTCCGCCATGTGCGGACCCTAGCTGCCTTCTTCGCGTTCAAGCCGGCGCTGTTCAGCCAGCAGCGACATCGAACTCATCAAATTCTGCACGCTCACAATGCCCACCACCCGCCCGCTCTCGGTTACTGGAATCAGCGCCAGGCCGCGGCCCGCGGTGAGGCGGCGGATCGTAGTGCCCAGAGTGTCCTCGGGCCTCGCCACCTGGAAGGCTCGCGACATTACTGACTGCACGTACCCGTTTCCATCGCTGCGCAGGGCATCCAGAATGCGCTGGCGCGAAACAATGCCCACCAGTTGCGGGCCGCGCACCACCGGAAAATCCTCCTGCAGCGAGTGCACACAGCGTACCAGAGCGTCGGCCAGCGTGTCGGAAGGCGAGAGCGTCGCGAAGTCGGTCAGCATCACCTCGCGCATCCGCACCGTATCCACTACCGATTGGAAAAACACGCCCTGGTCTTCAATCTGCGCGCCGATCATGATGAAAAAGCCCGCGATAATAAGCCAGTAATTGTGCAGCAGCATGCCTGAGATCATGGCCGCAAGCGCCAGAATCTGGCTCAATCCGGTGGCTGCGCGCGCACTCGGCGCAAAGCCGTGCTTGCGGGCAAAGCTGCCCTTCAGCAGCCGTCCAAAGTCCAGCGGATAGGCAGGCACTAGGTGCAGAAACGCCAGGCCTTCCTGCATCCACACCATGCTGCGCAGCAGGTAAGCGGAGGTGATCAGCGGTTGGCCCAGGAGCTTGATATCGCCGCTTGCGCCCATAAATGTGGCAACCAGGATGAGCGCCGTCGCCATGTTGGCCAGCGGTCCGGCCAGCGCAAGGGCGAACTGCCCTCCGCCCTGGTTCGCCTCCTCCTGGCTTTCAGGGTCGGCATAAGCAAACAACCCGCCGATTGGCAGCAGCAAAATCGCTCGCAGCTTCAGGCCCAGCCATGCCGCCACCAGCAGCCGCGCTGTTTCCCGCACCAAAACCGCCGCCGTAAGCACCAGGAAAAGGCCAATGCCGCGCAGAACGCCGTCCGTGACGCTCAGCACCAGGCACACCACCGCAAGCAAAGGGAAAAAGGCATGGATGCGCAATTCAACGCCCATCCACCGGCCCATCGGGATTGACCAGCCTCGCATATCTGGATTGTAGAGGGTCGCGGCCCAATTACGCTTCCTTCACGCTTCCGCTATGCTGTTTTCGGAATGCGCATCATCGCCGGAACGTTTCGCTCCCGCTCCCTCCAGGCCCCGCCAGGCCGGGCAACGCGGCCCACCAGCGACCGCCTGCGCGAAACGCTTTTCAACGTGCTTGCGCCACGGATTCAGGCTGCGGTCTTCCTTGATCTGTATGCCGGCTCGGGCGCAGTAGGCATAGAGGCTCTCAGCCGCGGAGCGGCGAGCGTGCATTTTGTGGAGCGCGCTCCGGACGCTCTGGATGCTCTGCGCGCGAATCTCACAAAACTCGGCCTGACGGCGGGATTCCGGATCCACGCCGGCAGTGTATTCACGGTCCTGCGGCGGATGAAGCCTGAGCCGACAACCGGCTTCGATCTGGTTTTTCTCGATCCCCCCTATGACGCGGCCGAAGAATACGCCGCCACGCTAGGCCTATTCGGCGGCAGCCTCGCCGCGCTGCTTTCCCCCGGCGCCATGCTCATCGCCGAACATCGCCGCAAAGAGCGGTTGCAAGACAAATATGGTGCGCTGGAGCGGTCCCGCCTCCTTGAACAAGGAGACACCGCGTTGAGCTTTTACACCGCTGGCCTCTTGGCCGGCCCGAAGTGAATTCTCGCTTTCAGGTTCTAACAATCAGTCTCGCGCCCATCGGTTTACAGTGTTGAGCATGAAGAATTGGCGATATGTTCTCGTGGTCGCTGCGCTGGCACTTGGCGCATCCGCATTTTCCGGCGCATCCGCTCAATCCACTCCGAGCGCGGCGCAGCCCGCGCCCAGCACCCAGACCAATGCGGAAGCGAATCCTGAACTCGTCTTCCTCGACACCGACATCGGCGACGACATTGACGATGCCTTTGCGCTGGCGCTGGTGCTCAAGAGCCCTGAATTGAAGCTTCTGGGGATTACGACGGCGTATGGTGACACCGAGTTGCGGGCGCGGCTCTTAAATCGATATCTGGAGGCGGTGGGGCGAAAAGACATTCCGGTAGCTGTCGGAATTTCCTCGCAACAAACCAACGTGTTCACACAGGCGGCTTATACGCGGCGAGAACCTTGGCGGAGCTACTATCCAGATGCAGCCGGCTTCCTGCTCGATCAGATTCACGAGCACCCGGGCGAGATTACGCTGATCGCGATTGGCCCGCAAATCAATGTTGAGGCGGCGATTAAGAAGGATCCGGAAACGTTTCGCAAGCTGAAACGGGTGGTGATGATGGGCGGCAGCATCCATCGTGGCTACGATGGGCAGAACGGCGAACGCCGGCCTCCCGACGCCGAGTGGAATATCAACCGCGATCCGGCAGGACTGAAAGCGCTGCTAACCTCCGGCGTTCCAGTTTTCATGATGCCCCTCGATTCCACTCAGATCCACCTGGAGACAAAGGAGCGCGAGCTCATCTTCTCCCACGGTTCGCCGCTCACCGACCAGTTGACGCTTCTCTATCACCAGTGGATGGCGGGCAGCCAGGGTCACCCAACCACGCCCACCCTTTTTGACCCGGTGGCCGCCGCGTATGCCATTCGTCCCGAGCTATGCCCGGTCACGCCGATGCGCCTCGAAGTGGATGACAAAGGATTCACCCGCCCGGTCGACGGCGTCCCCAATGCCCAGGTCTGCCTGCAATCGGACGAAAAGGGTTTTCTGGAGTTCCTCATGGGCCGAATTACCTCGGATACGACGCGCTGAACGAACAGCCTGAAGTTGCAGTTTGACCTCGCGCTTTCGCGCTGAGCTCTCGCCCCAGCCTTATTTAGCGAATCCGAACGCGTGCGCCCGTCACTTTCCGCTCCATTGACACCGGCACAAAGTAGGAGAAGAATGGCGGGTCGATTGAAACCGGCCCGCTCCATGCGGTGTAAGGAGAAAACATGAATCACGGAAAGAAACTGCAAGCTTTGCTTGTTTTGGCAACCCTGGGAATCTCATCGATTCTGACCGGTTGCAAATCGGCGCCGGAGCTGACGGCAACGGAAGCCCAGTCATTGATCCAGGCAAATTATGACCAGACGACACCCGTCGGCGCCAGCATTACCGTCAACGACCTCGGCATGAGACAGGGAATCACGGCCAAATATTGGACCAGGACCAAGGAATATCCCAACCACTATTGGGCGGACTTCACTCTGACCGACGACGGCAAGAAGGTGGTCAAGCTTCCGAATGGCGGCGATGTCATCCAGTGGCATCCCCTCAACGCAAACGATCCGCACTATTCAATTCTAGTGGTGACTGTCACCGCCAACCACCTTAAAGCTCATGACATCAATAATATCCAGGACGAGGTTGTCCCCGGCGTTGAGACCGCTAAAGGGGCCGGTTACACCGAAGGAGTCAACCTCGATGGCGTCCCGGGCCCTTTGCAGGACATCGCCCACAACCCTGGAAACCAGCTAAGCAGAAAGCGTCATGCCGATTTCTCCCTGGATGCAGGCGCCTGGAAGCTGCATTCGATCGAGTAGGCCGAAAAAATCCCCGGCAAATTTATCATCGGGGCGGGAATTCGTTGACCCCACCCGCGTTTCTTGCTATTGTAAGAAGGTTCCGCAAGAACGCATCCGTTCGTGCGTCTTAACGACGGAAGCGTAAGGGAAGCCCGAACCGGCAACAGTGGGTACGGTTTTTTCCCCGGCTAGGTGAAGTCAACCGGCCAGACAAGCCCCGGAGTCGCTCTTCTCTTGCGAAGGGCAGGGGTGATCGCTACGGTGCTCGCGCGTTCTCCACCTGGGAGGGCTATGCGAGCCGGAACCCGGAAACGGAGTTGGCTCCGCCTCGGCGGACGCCCGGCCACCGTCCCGGTTCTCGTCTGAGTTTTGAACGCAGGCAGACGCGAAGCAGCAACGACAGGCTTCTGTGCGTTTGTACGGTCTTTTAGGCCGTCCAAAGGCCGGAACCGCCCGAAAGGGGCTGCGCGCGGCTGGAGAAGAGTGAAGGTTTCAGGGTTTTCGGGGTAAGGAGTTTTAGTTTGCCGACATTCAATCAATTGGTTCGCAAGGGGCGTACGGCCCCCCGTTACAAAACGGCGTCCCCTGCCCTGCAGGCCTCGCCGCAGCGCCGCGGCGTTTGCACCCGCGTGTATACACAAACGCCCAAGAAGCCGAATTCGGCCCTTCGTAAGGTAGCCCGCGTGCGGTTGACCAACGGGATTGAGGTCACCACCTATATCCCCGGCATCGGCCACAACCTGCAGGAGCACTCGATTGTGCTCATCCGCGGCGGCCGTGTGAAGGATCTCCCCGGCGTCCGCTATCACGTCGTCCGCGGCACGCTGGATTCGGTGGGCGTTGCCAACCGTAAACAGAGCCGTTCAAAGTACGGAGCCAAGCGCGCCAAGGGTGGAGCAGCGGCGCCGGCAAAAAAGAAGTAGTGAGGCGGTTTTAGGTTTTAAGTTGTCAGTTACCAGATCGAATGCTGAAAACTTACAACTTACAACTGGTTTTCACGGTTCCGGGACGGAATTTAGAACCCGGACTAGGGCAGCAGAAGCGGCGCGAGAGCGCAGAGGATTTCAGGAAACATGCCAAGAAAAGGGTTCATAGCGAAGCGGGAAGTGGCGCCTGATCCGGTTTATGGATCGACGCTGGTGACGAAGTTCGTCAACTCCATGATGTGGGGCGGCAAGAAGTCGACGGCCCAGGGCATCTTCTATCAGGCCATGAAGAACCTGGAAGAAAAGGGTGGCGGCGACGACGCGCTGAAGCTTTTCAAGAAGGCTGTGGAGAACTGCAAGCCGCTGCTTGAAGTCAAGACCCGCCGCGTGGGCGGCGCCAACTATCAGGTGCCCATCGAAGTCAATCCCGACCGGCGTACCTCGCTGGCCATCCGCTGGCTCATCACCTACGGCCGCAATCGCGGCGAAAAAGGGATGGTTGATAAGCTCGGCAATGAGCTGCTTGACGCAGCCAACGGCCGCGGCGCGGCGATGAAGAAAAAGGAAGATGTGCACCGCATGGCCGAGGCCAACAAGGCCTTCGCTCACTACCGCTGGTAGTAAACAGGGACTAAAGGGCTAGAGACTAGCAGCGCCGGGACTTGGTTGGAACAAAGAGATTTAACAGCGGGCTAGCGCCCGCAAGGAAGAAATGCCGTGGCTCGCACCATACCTCTGAATCGTTGCCGGAACATCGGAATCATGGCGCACATTGACGCCGGAAAGACGACTGCGACAGAGCGCATCCTGTTTTATACGGGCATCACGCACCGCATCGGCGAAGTGCATGAAGGCACGGCGACCATGGATTACATGGAGCAGGAGCAGGAGCGCGGCATCACGATTACTTCGGCTGCCACCACCTGCACCTGGAAAGACGTCCGCATCAATATTATTGATACGCCGGGCCACGTGGACTTTACCGCTGAGGTCGAGCGCAGCCTGCGCGTTCTTGACGGCGCGGTCGCGCTGTTTGACTCGGTCAGCGGCGTGCAGCCGCAGACTGAGACCGTATGGCGCCAGGGCGACAAGTATAAAGTTCCCCGCATCTGCTTCGTGAACAAGATGGACAAGAACGGCGCGGATTTCGAGCATGTTCTCGAAACGATCCGCAAGCGCCTGGGCGCGCGGCCCGTGGCCCTCCAGATTCCTATCGGCGCGGAAGCTGGCTTCAAGGGCGTCGTCGACCTTATCGAGATGAAGGCTGTCCTCTGGCACGACGAGACCATGGGCGCCAAGTACGACGTTGAGGAAATTCCCGCGGAACTCGTGAAGAAGGCTGAGGCCTTCCGGCTCCAGCTGATTGAAGTCATCGCCGAAACCGACGATGTGCTTCTCGAAAAGTTCCTCGAAGGTGAAACGCCGACCATTGCCGAGTTGAAAGCCGGCATTCGCCAGGCCACCATCGACCTGAAGGTTTTCCCGGTGATCTGCGGAAGCGCCTTCAAGAACAAGGGCGTCCAGACCCTTCTCGACGCGGTTGTCGATTACCTGCCGAGTCCGCTGGACAAGCCTCCGGTCGAAGGGCCCAATCCAAATCATCTTGAGACCATCGAGGTTCGCAAGCCTGCCGACACCGAGCCACTCTCGGCCCTGGCCTTCAAGATCATCAACGACCCGTTCGGCAAGCTTTGTTTCATCCGTGTCTACTCCGGCATGCTAAAGACCGGCGACACAATTCTCAATCCCCGCACAGGCAAGACCGATCGCGTCGGCCGGCTGGTGAAGATGCACGCCAATAAGCGCGAGGATATTACCGAGGTTCTGGCTGGCGACATCTGTGCTTGCGTGGGTCTGAAGGAACTGAAGACCGGCGACACGCTTTCTTCGCCGCAGCACCCCATCGCTCTCGGCGCCATCACTTTCCCGGAGACGGTCATCTCCGTGGCCATCGAGCCCAAGACCAAGGCCGATCAGGAGAAGATGGGTGTCGCCCTTTCTCGCTTGGCAGACGAAGATCCCACCTTTAAGGTGCGGACCGACGAAGAGTCCGGCCAGACCATCATCAGCGGCATGGGTGAGTTGCACCTCGAAATTCTGGTCGACCGCATGAAGCGCGAGCACAAGGTCGAGGCCAATGTGGGCGAGCCCAAGGTCGCCTTCCGCGAGACCATTCGCAAGTCCGCTGAAGCCGAAGGCAAGTACATCCGCCAAACCGGCGGCTCGGGCAACTACGGCCATTGCAAGCTGCGCATCGAGCCCAACGAGCCAGGCAAGGGCTACGAATTCATTAACGCCATCAAGAGCGGTTCGGTGCCCAAGGAATACATCAAGCCCATCGACCAGGGCGTGCAGGGCGCAATCGAGCTGGGCATCCTGGCCGGCTATCCGCTGGTGGACATCAAGGTGACCCTCTACGACGGCAGCTACCACGAAGTGGACTCGAACGAAATGGCCTTCAAGTTTGCCGGTTCGATCGCTTTCAAAGAAGCCGCCCGCAAGGCTAGCCCGGTTCTGCTGGAGCCCGTGATGGCGGTCGAAGTCACAGTTCCCGAAGAGCACATGGGTACCATCATTGGCGACATCAACTCGCGGCGCGGGCGCATCGAGGGGATGGAGCATGTGGGTGGATCGCAGTTGATTAAGGCGATTGTGCCGCTGAAGGAGATGTTCGGCTATGTGAACGACATCCGGTCGTCCACGCAGGGCCGCGCCTCCTACTCGATGCAGTTCGCGCGCTATGAAGAAGCTCCCCGCATGATTGCCGACGAAATCATCGGCAGGTCGCAAGGGAAGTAGAAGGGCAAGTTTTTGGGGCTGGAGCCGGACAGCCGGCGCCTCAGGTTGAAACGGGCAGTACAG
>JBEKZG010000094.1:0-9548 GCA_049510095.1 Occallatibacter sp. | reverse complement strand
GCCGCCAGCCCATCCAGCAGGTGACCGTTGGTGGTCATAGCCAGGTCCAGAGGCTCGTGGCCTATGGTGCGCAGCTGAGCCAGTTCCTGCAGCAACTCCACCAGCCCGCGCCTCAATAGGGGCTCGCCGCCCGTGAGCCGGACTTTGGTGATACCGAGCCCCACGAACAGCTTGATCAGCCGCAGGTACTCGTCATTTCCCAGTTCCGGATATTGCGCGCCCACTTCCCCGGTTCGGCAGTAAACGCACTTGTAATTACAACGGTCGGTGATGGAGACGCGGAGATCGTGAATGACACGCCCATGACTATCTGTCAGCCTTTTGGGGGGAGTCGTCGTTGGGGAAAGAATTGGGGAAGCAGCTGCCATTCGCAATCTTAAGGCTACACCGTAGCCGACGGTTGTGGGTAGCGCGGCCCGTCTCCCATTCTGCTGTCGGGATTTGAGTAGAGCCTCAAGTCCGCGATCTCCGCGCAAATTTCCTATTGACAATCAATAACCGTTTGGTTATGGTTTCTGCATGCAAGCCGTAGAGGTCGATAGTTTCAAAGCACTTGCCGACCTCTTACGACGCACAGTATTTGTGCCACAGGCCGATTGGCAACGCAAAGAACCACGAACTTTACCAATAACTCACAGCGCAAAGCGGAAAGGAAAAGCCATGCAGATCAAACTTACGAGTGTCTTTGTTGACGATCAAGAAAAGGCGTTGAAGTTCTACACCGACGTTCTGGGCTTCCAGAAGAAACATGATTTCCCCGGGGGCGGGAATTACAGATGGCTCACGGTGGTCTCCTCCGAAGAACCGGAGGGCGTGCAACTGGTCCTCGAGGCCAACGAGGGCTTCAACCCTGCTGCCAAGACCTACCAGCGGGAGATTCATAAACACGGAATAGCCGCAGCGAATTTCTTTGTCGGGGACGTTCAAAAGGAGTACGAGCGGCTGAAGGAACTTGGCGTGACGTTTACCAAGGAACCGACCAAGACGTACGGATCGACCATCGCGGTGCTTGACGACACGTGCGGAAATCTCATTCAGATCACAAAACTGGATTGGTAACACGACCCATGACTGAGGAAGGCTGTGCATGCAAGCCGCCACTGACCATGTATTCAGGGCCCTCGCGGATCCGACGCGCAGGGCCATTTTCGAAGAGTTGAGCCGGCAGGGCGAGCAGACCGTCCATGCGCTGACACGCTATGCCGGCGTCTCTCAGCCTGCTGTCTCGAAGCACCTGACCGTGCTGAAGCGGGCGAAGCTGGTTCGGCACCGCCGGGAAGGACGCGAGACGCACTATCGCGCACAGCCCGACGCGCTGGCGCCCATGGTGGACTGGCTCGATCACTACGGCGCATTCTGGCGCGAACGATTCGACCGCCTCGAAAACCTGCTTGAAAGGATGGACTCATGACTGATACCGCTCCGTCACGTTTTGTCGTCGTAGAACGGGAGATGCCGCATCCCCCGGAGAAAATCTGGCGCGCGCTCACGGAAGGACCGCTAATCGAGGAGTGGCTGATGAGCAATGATTTCCTGCCCGTCGTCGGCCACCGGTTCACCTTTCGCGCCACGCCTGTGCCGGGTTGGAGCGGCGTTATCGAGTGTGAAGTCAAGGTGGTTGAACCGCCAGAACAGCTCATTTATAGCTGGGGCACTTTAGGAGTGGGCACCGTAGTGACCTGGACGCTGACGCCGACTGAGGGCGGGACGCATCTTCGCATGGAGCAGTCAGGTTTTGGGCAGGATCAAGAGCCCAACTACAAGGGCGCGACCTATGGATGGAAGAAGTTCATCGGCAACCTTGAACGCGTTGTTGGAGGATTGGAGTAATCATGAGAGCGAAATCGATTGTCTATTGGATTATGACCGGACTTGTTGCGTTTTTTATCGGCGGCGGCGGTGTTGCGCAGATATGGCAATATCAGGCCAATCCCCACGGCGTTGTGCCCGAGCTTGGCTACCCGATGTACTTCTTCGGTATCCTGGGATTCTGGAAGGTACTTGGGGCTATTGCCATCCTCGTGCCGCGTTTTCCGCGGCTCAAGGAGTGGGCGTATGCGGGTATCTTCTTCGACCTGACAGGGGCGGCCGCATCCTGCGCCGCAGTTGGCGGTTACGGCGCTTACGGGTTTCACGTCATCGCCCCGCTGATCATTACGGGTTTTCTGATGGCATCGTGGGCGCTGCGGCCAGAGAGCCGAATGATTGGCGTATTCTTTCCTCGAAATAGCTGCCCGCAGGCCGCAATAGAATAGCGGAAACCCTCCGCCGGGGGATCGGAAAACTTGATCATAACCATGAGCAAAGCGAACCCAAAAGTCGATGAATTCATCGCCAAAGCGAAAAATTGGCAGGAGGAGTTGAAGAAGCTGAGAGCAATCCTTCTGGACTCTGAGCTGACAGAAGAATTGAAGTGGGGTGAACCCTGCTACACGTTTGGGGGAAAGAACGTCATCATCATCAATGGGCTTAAGGAATCGTGCGCATTCGCCTTTTTTAAGGGCGCCTTGCTGAGGGATGTTCATGGCGTACTCACCACGCCCGGTCAGCATCAGTCCATACGCTGGATCAAATTCGGCTCCATACGGGAAATCTCCGAGATGAAATCTGTCCTGAAGGCTTATATTCGCGAAGCCATCGAAGTAGAAAAGTCCGGGGTGAAATTGAAACGAAGAGAGACTTCGGATCTGAAGATGCCAGAAGAATTGCAGATTGTTCTGGACGAATTACCCGACTTCAAAGCTGCGTTTGAAGCATCGACGCCAGGACGCCAACGAGCCTACATCTTCCATATCTCCGCCGCCAAGCAATCTAAGACCCGGGAGTCGAGGGTGCAAAAGTGCATGCCGCAAATTCTCAAGGGAAAGGGTCTTCTCGATGAGTAGTGGCAGGCAGAATTCGTCGTGTTATTCTGGCGCTGCTTGGAGCACTTTCCGAATTGATTTGGTCTTGTTGAGGGCATGGTTATGACACGAGCGATTACGCAGGCTATATCACCGTCGTTCATTGTCAGCGATGTCGACCAGACCATTGCTTTCTATCGCGACAAGCTTGGATTTGAGACGAGATTCCGTGCGCCGGATGAGGGTGCATTTTTCGCCATTATCGGCCGCGACGGAGCGCAGATCTTCATCAAGTCCGAGAAAGATATTGCGCCAATTCCGAACTCCAGCCGCCATCCGCACTTGCGGTTGGACGCCTTTGTTTATGCAGCAGACCCCGACGCGCTGGCCGCCGAATTTACCGACAATGGCGCGGCCTTCAGCAGCCCGCTTCAGGATACCCGCGATGGCTTGCGCGGCTTTGAGATCTGCGATCCTGACGGCTATGTTCTGTTCTTTGGGCGACCAAAGGCGTAAGCCGGATAGTTTCCAGGGCAATCGCATGAACGGCCGACGACTGGGCGTTGCCCCATAGAACGGCTTCATCCGCGCCCAAAAACTGCTGTTTTTGCGCTGAAAACGGCGGATTTCCGACGGTATCCCAATTTTAAGTTGTTTGTTTTCAAGGGGCATTTTTCTGAATATCGCGTAACCCCATTGTTTTCATAGAAAGCGGGGGAGGGGGGTGGGGGTGGGGGGCATTTTTTGGGGGTACGGACCGGGTACGGACCGGCTCATCCACGGCGAGTTTGCGAATTGAAGGAATTGAGGGACTTGCGGCGTTTTGATGGTCATGAATCGATTGTGCGCGTTTCCGTCAATTGAACTGCAAACTCCGGGGAAAGATTGGGTCCGTCCTCCTGGATTGGCCGGATTGGCTGCGCTTGTACCGGATTGCCTGGGCTTGCGGCAGGGCCTGTTTTCGCTTCGTGGGAACAGTTCTGTCGGTAAGCTTCTTCATGCGATTGGCCTGGAATAGTTTCCGGAAAAAGGAAGACTCGATAACATGATATGGAATTGGACTCCCACACATTTTGGCGGCTGGACAGAAGAGTCAGCCCGAGTGAGCTGTCAACTTCACAGCAACAATAGAAGGCTTCATGAGTCATGAGATTGAGTCCCAACCAGTGAATAACTCCCTTGCCGGCAAGAAGGATGGGGTTGGCGACAGGGGTGGCGGCGATTCGATTGTCGCCGTTGACCATGTTACGAAGGACTTCGGCGATAAGCGCGCTGTCAGCGATCTCTCCTTCGACGTGCCGGCCGGACAAATCTGCGGACTGCTGGGGCCGAATGGCGCCGGCAAGACAACGCTTTTCCGGCTGCTGATGGGAATCCTCAAGGCGACAAGCGGGCGGTTGCTGGTGAACGGGCTTGATGCGTTCGAGGATCGCGTGGAAGCCAAGCGGCAGATCGGCTATTTGCCCGATGAGCCGATTTTTTACTCGTATCTTTCCGCGCGCGAGATTCTGGAGCTCAGTGCGTCGATGCATGGGCTGGACGCGGATGAGTCGATGGAGAGGCTGGGACCGATCATCACCCGAATGAATCTCAGCGATGAGATGGATAACTACGCGGAAGACTACTCGCGCGGCATGAAGAAGAAACTTGGATTGCTGCTGGCCATGCTGCATGAGCCGCGATTGCTGGTTCTGGACGAGCCGACCAACGGGTTGGATGTCGAGTCGACGAGACTGTTTTACGAACTGATCACGGAAACGGCGGCCAAGGGGACAACGGTTCTGTTTTCAACCCACCTGATGGACCACGTGGCGCGGCTTTGCTCACACGCGGTGGTGATTGGCGAAGGCAAGCTGGTGGCCAAGGGGTCGCTGGAGGATCTTCGGGCGTTGACCGGGCTGGACGATCTTGAAGATATCTTCGTGCAGCTGACAGCGAAAAAAGAGAAGCAATGAAAAACGAAGCGTCGCCGCCTGGATTCTGGAAGACCGTCGGCCTGCTGCTGCGGGCGGGGCGCGTGCGGTCTGTGGGCCGGCGCGCCCGTCAGCAGCAGTTGCTGCAAAGCAAAACGGGAAAGAGCGGCCGGTCGGCGCTGAGCTTCTTTGGACTGCTGGGTGCGGAGATCATTGGACTGCTGATTCACGGCTCTGCGGGGTTCCTGATTTATGGGGCCGTTGATGCGAGCCAGCGGTATCAAGCGGAGAGGCAAGGAAAGATCGTCGTCAGCAAATCGCTGCTTCGCGATGTAAATCTCTGGACCGGGATCAAACAATCGAGGGAAGGGAATTCCGCCGCCGGCCAATTGGAGGAGCGCGGGCTTATCGATCCAAGCCCGTCTTTGGAAGAGTTGCGGCACAGCGTTCATCGGGAGGCGGAGCGGACTTCGGAGCATTTCGGCGGACGCGAAAAAGATATCGAAGACCGGCTCTGGACGGAGATTGTTCAGAACGGCGGGAGCCGGCTGATCAGCGATGCCGACGCGGAACCCGGCCTGAAGGGGCTCACCGGCTGGAGCGGACTGGCCCAGATGATGGGCTCGCTGATGCTGCTTTTGTGGCTGGCGATGATGGTTTGCCAGGGCGAGGGCATGGAATTGGATTTGCAACGCCGCCGGCATCCTATGTGGGAGTGGCTGCTGAGTCATCCGGTTCAGCCGGGCGCGGTGTTTCTGGCCGAGATGCTGATGCCTATCAGCGCCAATCCTATCTATTGGTTCGGGCCGGTGTATGTCGGCGTGCTGTATGGACTGGCGTACGGATTCAAGCTGGGAATCCTGGCCGCGGTGGTGGCGGGTGTGCCGGTGACAGTGGGCGCGGCCTGCCTGGGCAAGGCGATTGAAATCGGCATCATGATTCGCTTTTCGCCGCGGTCGCGCGGGGGAATCCTGGGCATCATGAGTTGGCTGGGATACGCCATCCTGTTGTTCTCGTTTGCCGGGTTCTACGTTCTTCCCCGGATCATCATGGCGGCGGGAAGGATGCTTTCTTTGGTGGCGGCGTTTCCGTGGCCATGGCTGCGGTTGTTTCTGGGCGGCGTGTTCGGCAGCGGATATAACTTTGTGGCGGGCATGGGGGTTTGCTGGGCACTGGGTATTGCGATGACGGCAGCCGGAGTTGGATTCAGCCTGTGGGGCACCGCCAAGGGGTTGAGCGGGACTTCGGGCCGTGCCGACGTTGTAACGCGCCGCGGAAATGGAAAACACCCGATGCTTGGCCGGGAACCGCTCTACCGTAAAGAATTCCTGTGGTTCCTGCGCGACCGCAGCGCCATTGTGCAGGCGATTCTGATTCCCATTACGGCGGCCGGCTATCAACTCTTCAACATGCGCGGACTGCTGGTGAAGGCACAGGGCGAGTGGAACTACCTTTGCGGCACGGCGATCTGCTTCGGGACCTATTTTCTGTGGGTATTGGGACCGAAATCGCTGGCCTCGGAGGGTTCGGCGCTGTGGATTCCGCTGACCTGGCCGCGCGGACTTGAGGGCCTGCTGAAAGCGAAGGCCTGGCTGTGGGCGATGATCTCAACCGGAATTGTGCTGCTGGTGATGGGCTACGCGGCGATCCTGTTTCCGGCCGACCTGTGGAAGATTGGCCTTGTGCTGGTGGGATGGCTTCTGTTTGCCCGCAGCATGGCGGAAAAATCC
This sequence comes from Occallatibacter sp., assembly GCA_049510095.1. Classification (GTDB taxonomy): domain Bacteria; phylum Acidobacteriota; class Terriglobia; order Terriglobales; family Acidobacteriaceae; genus Telmatobacter. The sequence continues at coordinate 3,062 of JBEKZG010000094.1, read as the reverse complement.
GTCACGCTGGTGACGGTTACTTCCTCATCGGGTGAGGCGGGGAAGATCTCATTAGGAAGCCGCATGGCGACGCAGATGGGGATGCTGACGTTTTCCATCGGTGTCATCACGGAGCAATGGCATCTGGCGATTGTCGGCATCGTGTTCTCAACCATCACGGCGGCGGCGATGTGGCAGAACTTCAGGGCCCGGCTGCCGTATCTCTACGATCCGTGGTCAGAGAAACTTCCACCGCCTCCCACAGCGATGCACGCGATGATTGCGGTCAGCATCATGCTCGAGGTTACTTCGATTCTGACCGCGGTGATGGCGATGTTCGGGGGCAAAGACCACCTGGGTACCGCGATGCTGTTTGGCTATGGAATTTCGTCGGTGGGCGTCAGCCTCTTCACCATGAAGTTCCTTTATGAACGCAATGTGCCGCCGGGGCGCATCTGGAACTGGCCCACCGGAGCGCTGGCCACCGAGGCGCTGCCGGGGGAAGAAGCGGCGGCGCAATCGGAGCGCTTTGCAGGCTCGATTCTCTGGGCTGAGTACAAGGAAGAGCCCAAATTCACGTTCAAGCCGCTGCTGGCTGACCTGCAAGCGCTGGTTCCCTGGTGCGCGGCAGGGGTGGTTGCCGGTCTGGCGCTGGGCGCGCTGGCACATGAGTACATTTTGTTGCTTCATCATCTCCCGTGGATTGGGGAAATCCTGCGCCAGGCGGATGAGAAGGCGGCCAATCAACCCGATGTGCGGATGGCGTACGGAATCCTGGCGGTTTGCTTTGCGCCGTTTGCGGAGGAGTATCTCTTTCGCGGGCTGCTCTACCGCGCGCTTGACCGGGAGTGGGGCGGTTGGAAAGCGGTTCTGGGCTCAGCGGCGTTCTTCACCGTTTACCATCCGCCGTTTGCCTGGATTCCCGTCTTCACGGTGGGGGCGTTGAACGCGGTTCTTTTCAAAAGATCGGGAAAACTGCTGCCCGCTGTTGCTCTGCACATGGCCTATAACTTTGCCGTGTCGTTTTGGTTTGTCTGAGCTACGCTTTGCCGGCTTCGATCTCAGGATTTGAGGGTGTTCAGGGCCACGGCGGCGCGAATGAGAGCTTTCAGGGCCTTTTCGTCCACCTTGTCGCCTTCGTGGAAGTCGATGGCGCGGCGCACATTACCGTCCAGGCTGGAATTGAAAAGGCCTGCGGGATCATCAAGCGCGGCGCCCTGGGCGAAGGTCAGTTTGATGGTGCTCTTATATGCCTCGCCGGTACAGATGATCCCGGAGTGGGACCACACCGGCACCCCCAATGGGTTTGTAGGCTTTACCCACTTGCACTCTTCGACGACTTCCGGGTCGGCTTGCTTGATGAGAGCTCGGAGGCGGGAAAGCATTTCTCCGCGCCAGCCGGCGAGATACTGGATTTTCTCATCGATACGTTGAGACCCGGATTCGAGATTCTGAGAGCTGCTCTTTTTCATGATGAGTGCTTGCCCCTTCTGCGAAGAGGGTAGAAAAGAAGAAGCATCCAAACCGAGGTTTTGGGGCGTGCAGGCGATCAGGCCAATCAGTCGAGCCGCGGCGCGCCTTTGCGCAGCACGATCCCCGTGATGCCGAAGACCACGATAATGCCGATGGCGATGGCGAAGTAATAGGCGATGGGATGATCCCAGCCGGGAGAGTAGGTCAGATCCTGGCCTACCCACAGCAGCAGAATCGTCGCGATCACGGCAAACTGGCCCGCGATGACCAGGAAGGTATGGCCCAGGTCGCGCCGCTTGTCCAGCGCCTCCACTTGGTCGGGAGTCAAGTTGCGCTCTTCGGGCGGAAGCAGGGAATCTGCCATCGTGTCTCTCCTGTCGTTCAGGGCCTGTTTTTGGGCCTATCGTTCAGGGCCGCAGAGTACACCTCCGGCCGCTCTTCACTCTTTCGATTCAATCACAGATCGTGGCATCCGCGCCACCCCAACTCCCCATGTTGGGTTCGGAACTGGGCTCGCCGTGGAAACGATCAGAAGGTGAAACGACTGCCGGCTGTGGGAGCAAAATTGTTGTCAGAGAGAAAGGGAACGCCGGGGCCATGAGGGATGGCGATGTCCAGACCGCCGGTCACCCAGGAATACGCAATTCCGGCAAAAGAGTCGAAACGCTTGCTGAAGTGATGATCGATATAGAACGACCCCTCGTTCAGGCTGCCCGCGCAGGACGCGCGGAAACCGGCTGTGGCCGAGCAGGCCGGCGGTTGACGGAAGTCGTTCTGGCGCTGTTGATACCAGGCGAAAGTGAAGTCGGTTTTGCTGCGGTAGGTGTACTTCACGCCCATCCACCAGATATTCACCAGCTTTTCAGAATCGAGATTATTGTCTTCGACCCCGCTCATGAGATAACCGCCCTGGTCCGAGGCGCCAACGCCCAACGGGTCCGTCGGGTTATTCTGCCAAATGTATTCATAGCCGGCAAAAAACTTGAATGGGTCCCACGCATACTTTGCTGCGAGGATGATGCCGTTGTTGTCGGTCACGATGCCATATACGGTGTTGGTCGTGCCGATCAGATTGGCCCCGGTGATGGGATTTGTATTGATGCTGTTCGTGGTCGACTGATATGGCGCCGCCAGACTCTGAGGCCCCAGCAAGGGGTTCAGAACGCTGACCGCCTGGTTGTAATGTTGGAAGACCGCGTCGGTGGAAAACTTGCCGGCGACTCCGCCAAGGTCGAATCCATAGGCGTTGTTATGCGCCGACTCCGGGGTACAGGTGGTGGCACTCCAGCCTGCCGTGCCCGAATAGCATCCGCCAGAACCATCCGCGAATTTGTACATGGCGCCGAAATGGACGGGACCATGGGTGAGGCGATACTTGAGGGCGTCGTCCCAACGGCTGTCCTCGGTGTCGCCTCCACCGGCCATCGTGCCGTTATACCCGATATAGGAAAAGGCATAGCTGCCGCCCGCCGGATCGTAAAGGAGCATGGCATCGGTACCGAGCGCGCGTTGACGGCCGAAGGTCAGCGTACCGAACTGTTCGGACGAAATACCGCCATAGATTTCGTCATTGAAGGGTTGGCCCGCGCGTGCGCCGTCGATGGCGTATG
>JBEKZG010000093.1:0-9560 GCA_049510095.1 Occallatibacter sp. | reverse complement strand
TGCCGTAAGAATGGGAAGCAAGTAGCCTACACGAGTCGCACCGGACTGACTCGCTAACGTGCTGACTCGCTGCTTCTAGTGCAAATGCAGACGCCAGGCCGTATAACTCAATATCTCGTGGGCCATCCGCTCAAACTCACCGGTATTCCCGCTGGCCCCGCCTTCCACTGGCACCTGTGGCCGCGGCGAAGTCAGCACATCTAGGCCATCGGCCGCGCAAATCTCGTGAATCCTGAACAGATGCGTTCCATCGCTTACAATCACCAGCCGGCGCAGATTGTTGGTGCGCGCAATTACCGCAATGCGCCGTGCTGAATCCTCGGTATTCCGGCTCACGGTCTCGGCAATAATGGCATGTGCGGGAACACCTGCGCCCATCAGGTATTCGCGCCCCACAGCCCCTTCGGAGTAATCGTCCCCGCCCGCTCCGCCCAGCGTTATGATCAGCGGGGCAATCTTCCGCTTGTAGAGTTCCAGCGCGTGGTCCAATCGCGCGCGGTACACCGGCGAAGGCTTCCCGTCGTATTCCGCCGCGCCAAACACCCCGATCGCGTCCGCCGGCGCAGCCTGATCGGTACCCGCATAGCTTTCAATCTGCGCGTAGACCCACCAACTCCAGCCCCCTGCAACCATGGCCAACAATACCAGCACCACCAGCAAAACCAGAGGAACACTGTTCCGGCTTATCGACTTGTCTCTCGTATTAAAATCCACGTCACACCCCAGGAACCAGGAATACTCGAAAGATCCCTGAATCCGATTCTTAGTCCGTTAATCCCTAATCCCTTAGTCCCTAGTCCCCAGTTCCCTGCCCATTTACCTCTGTAGCACCATCACAATTTCATGTGTCGGAATCGCGCCTTCACGCAGAATCTCCCATCTGCCCGGCCCCAGCGTCAGATCCACAATCGTTGTCGGCAGCGAGCGCCCCGTGGGACCACCATCGATAATCAGCGGAATCCGGTCGCCGATCTGGTCGCGCACACATCCGGCGTTCGTGCATTCCTGCGCTCCCTGCAAATTCGCGGAAGTCGCCGTAATCGGCAGACCGAACCGCTCCACAACCGCCCGCGGAATCGCCGCATCCGGCACCCGCAGCGCCACATTTCCCGTATTCGCCGTCGACCGCAGAGGCAGCTTCGTCCCCGCCCGCACAATAACTGTCAGCGGTCCCGGCCAGAACCGGTCCGCCAGCTTGTCCAGCAACGGGTCGGTATCGCGCGCCAGCGTGTAGGCCTGCGCCAGACCTGAAATCAGCAGCGAAAGTGGTTTGTGCTTTTGGCGCGACTTGAGCTTGTAGATCTGCTCCACCGCATGAAGGTTTACCGGGTCCACAGCCAGCCCGTAGAAGGTGTCTGTGGGCAGCGCAATTACATCTCCCTTGCGCAGGCAGGAGACAATGTAGTCAATCCGGTCTGGTTGGGGTTGATCGGGATGGACGCGCAAGATCTCCGCGGACAAGAAGCTTTACCTCGGTTCCCGAATTGAAAACGCCATAAAGACGGAAGCTATCACAGCCTGCCCTGGCGGGCAAGTTGTGCGGATCACCTCTGTCACCCATCCGCGCCCAAATCGGCTTAGAATCGGCTGAAGGAAAAACAATCCGCAATCATGCCTTTCCGCATTGTACAGAGTAAGCAGAACGCTCGCCTCAAAGAGCTCCGCAAGGCGCTGGCCAACCCGCCTCGCGAGTCGACCCGTAGCGGCGGTGGTGCGTTGCTCCTGGCCGGGATCGAGGGCTCAAACCTGCTTCAGGAGGCTCTCCGTGCCGGCCTCACTGTCGATTGTGTCTTCGTCGCCCAGGGCGCAGAACACCTGCTCGAATCTCTCCCCTTGCCGCCTGAAGCGGAGATCCTTCTCCTGCCAAGGGAGCTGCTGGACTTCGCCCTCACTACCGAGACCCCGCAGCCCATAGCCGCCCTCATCGAGACGCCCATCTGGACCTGGGACCTTCTGCTAGGCGCCCATCAAAATCGCACGCCGCTCGTCCTCGTCCTCGCCGGTCTCCAGGATCCCGGCAACCTCGGCGCCATTCTGCGCTCCGCTGAAGCCTTCGGAGCTACCGGCGTCGTGAGCCTGCCCGGCACCGTCAGCTCCTGGAATCCCAAAGCCGTCCGCGCCTCCGCCGGAAGCGTCTTCCGTCTCCCGCTCCTCGCCGTCTCCGCCGCGGACTGTTTCCTTCGCCTCCGCGATGCCGGCGTAACGATCTGGACCACCGGTTCCAACTTGGATGACGCCGCCGCCGAATCCGCCGATCTCGTCAACTTGACTGGCCCTGCGGCCATCCTCATCGGCAACGAAGGCAACGGCGTGCCCCGCCCGCTCTCCGCCATGGCCGACGGAGCACTCACCATCCCTTGCCCCGGCCCCGTCGAAAGCCTCAACGCCGCCGTAGCCGCCAGCATCCTCCTCTACGAAGCCTCCCGTCAGCGAAAGGCGCCGCGATGAGCCTATTCGACGGCCAACCCGACCAACCAGCGCACTCCTCCAAGGGCCTGCAACACAATGCGGCAACAGCGCCCCTCGCCGAACGAATGCGTCCCCGCACCCTCGACGAATATAGCGGCCAGGAACATCTCCTCGGCCCCGGCAAACCCCTCCGCATTCAGATCGAGCGTGACGACTCCGGCTCCATGATCCTCTGGGGCCCGCCCGGCGTCGGCAAAACCACATTAGCCAAAATCATCGCTGAAACCACGCAGGCGACTTTCATCGAATTCTCCGCCGTCATGAGCGGCATCAAGGAGATCAAGCAGGTCATGGTCACAGCGGCGCAAGCCGCCCAGCTCCACTCCCGCACCATTCTCTTCATCGATGAAATTCACCGCTTCAACAAAGCCCAGCAGGACGCCTTCCTGCCCTACGTCGAGCGCGGCGCAATCCGCCTCATCGGCGCAACCACTGAGAATCCTTCGTTTGAAATCATCTCCGCGCTTCTCTCCCGCTGCCGCGTCTATGTCCTCCAACCGCTCAGTGAGGAGCGCATCGCCGCCTTGCTGCGCCGTGCCCTCGAAGATAAAGAGCGTGGCCTCGGCGCGCTCAATCTAACTGCCGATGAAGAAGCCCTCCAGTTGATCGCCAGCTACTCCAGCGGCGACTGCCGCAGCGCCTACAACACCCTCGAGGTCGCCGCCCAGCTCGCCGCCGACGCCGCCCACCACATCTCCCGCGCCGTCGCCGCCGAAGCCGTTCAGCAACGCGTACTCTTGTACGACAAATCAGGCGAAGAGCATTACAACCTGATCTCCGCCCTCCACAAAAGCGTCCGCAACAGCGATCCCGATGCCGCCCTGTATTGGCTCGCACGCATGTTTGCCGCCGGCGAAGACCCGCTCTATCTCGCTCGAAGAGTAGTCCGCATGGCCGTCGAAGACATCGGCCTCGCCGCGCCGGAAGCCCTCAACCTCTGCCTCTCCGCCAAGGAAACCATCGACTTTCTAGGCAGCCCCGAAGGCGATCTCGCTCTCGCCGAAGCCGTCGTCTATCTTTGCCTCGCCCCCAAATCCAACGCCGTTTACACCGCCTACGCAGCCGTGCAAGCCGAAGTCGAGCACACCCGCCAGGAGCCGGTCCCCCTGCACCTGCGCAACGCACCCACCAAGCTCATGAAGGAACTCGACTACGGCAAAGGCTACCGCTACGCCCACGACGAAGAAGGCCGCGTCGCCGACATGGACTGCCTCCCCGATTCACTCAAAGGCCGCAGCTACTACCACCCAACCCAGGAAGGGCGGGAGAAACTGCTGTCCGCGCGGATGGAGGAGATTCGGCGGATTCGGGCGGGGAAACGGGAAGCCTCTTGATGCACTCTCAAAGCTACTGTCCGCTCAATAGGTCTTGTTAACGCGGTGCCTCTTTCCCGTACTCTTGCTATTTCGACCCTTTGGGGGACGATACCTAATCGACACTCCCTTGGAGAGGAAAGAGAGCTTTTTCCCTCCATGTCCCTTACCTGGTGGCACAACACGCACCAGTTTCGCAACGCAGACGTCGCATTTGTATCCGCGTCCAGCGGCGGTGGCAACTTGAAAGTGATGTCCAATCCTAGGACAATTGTTTCCTGCGACGAGATAGTTTCCGTTCCGACATTCGTAGTGCATACAGTTCTCCTTTTGCTCGATTCGTGAGCAAAATGCAAAGCGCCACCGGGAGCCTCTCCCGGTGGCGCTTTATAGCCCCTCTCAAGGGCATGACGATCTTCAACTTTGATCAGAGATCAACTTGCGTGATTTGTCAACCGCGCTCGTGAACTTCTTTCATGCCGAGCCATTATCCCACGGGTTGACCACCGACCCAGCAATATCCTCAAAGTGCCTCACATTCCGCGTTGCCAGCGTCGCATGCGATGCAACCACAATCCCGGCAATCATCGTGTCGCGTAATTCCCCGGGCCGCCCTCTTCCTTGTCTGCCCGCAGCCAATTCTGCCGCCCGCCTTGCCGCTGTCTCATCGAAGCTCACGATTCGCTGCTCGACAACCTCGCCGAGCCAACGTTCAAAGGAGGCAATGAGAGCAGTCAGGCGTTTCCCAGCCGGCATCGTCTCCAGGCCGAAACGAATCTCAAAAACCGTAACGGAAGTTGTCCAGATCGAAGTATGAGGCTGCCGGTCAAGCCAACGCGTAACGCGCTCCTCCGGCTGCGGAAGCATGATTTCCGAAACCACGTTCGTGTCGAGGATAATCATTCGTCAAAGCTGATCGGCTCAAGAGGAAAGCCGCGCCATTCGTGAATCTCTTCTCCCTCTTTCAGGCCAATTCCCTGCCCACTGAAAAGAGCAACAGAGGCCGTTCCAAACCCAACCGACGGCGCGTCCTCTTCCTTCAGCGCGTCGCGCAGAATCTCCCGCACCTCGGCCTCCATGCTGCGCCCATTCCGCTTCGCGCGGCGCTGCAATCGCGTCTTGAGCTGATCCTCTAAGTTACGAACCAAAAGCTGCGCCATCTTTGCCTCCACTGCTATCATGATAGCATATATCTGCGGAACGCCGGGCGAAACCGAAGAGCAGGGTCAATGCAATCGCATGAAGAAGCTAGCTGCGGAACTGTTCTCACCATGCGAAAACAGGCCCTGCCGCAAGCAAAGTCAATTCGGTCCAAGCACAGCCAATCCGGGAAGATGTCCCAATCTTCCCCGGAGTTTGCATCCTAATTCGCGGAAACGCGCACAATCGATTCATGCCCATCAAAACTCCACAAATCCCTCCATTCCTTCATTTCCTTCAACACGTCCGGGATGTTCCCGGTCCGTACCAGCACCCCCACCCCCTCCCCCCTCCCCCGCTTTCTATGAAAACAATGGGGTTACGCGATATTCAGAAAAATGCCCCATGAAAACAAACAACTTAAAATCAGGACAAAGTCGGAAATCCGCCGTTTTCAGCGCAAAAACAGCAGTTTTTGGGCGCCGAAGAAGCCGTTCTATCCATCAACGTCCTGTCGTCGGCCGTTCATGCGATTGCCCTGAACACCGGGTGCGCCAGGGCATGTCGAAACTTCCCTATTCTGGAACCTGGCGTATCACCACCTCAACCCCGGAGCATTTTCTTCCATGTCGGTCGTATGCTACCGTGACATTACACTCCGTGGTATTGGCGCAACCGCTCGCGATCATGCCGGCGGACTACACGCGGGGAATTTACGATGACAACAACTCCAGATCAGATTCGATCCGATCCTAGTCTCAAAATCGAATGCAGCGCGGGCAAAGCCCCCGGCACGGTAATCGTCCGTCTATCGGGTCCGCTGACCCAGCGCAAAATGTTCGAAGCGCAATCCCTCGACGAGGAGCGCAATCTCTTCCATTTCCAGTTCCAGCCGGACTGCGAGTCACCCAATCGTGAAATCTTTGATTTGTCCGAGGTTCCTTTCATGGATTCGATGGGCATGGGTTCGATCGTAACCGAGCACGTCCGGTGTCAGCGTAAAGGTACCCGCCTGGTTCTCGCCGGGGCGACCCCACGCGTCCGGGAATTGTTGAAGTTGACCAGAATGGACAAGGTCGTTTCCATGACCGATACGGTAGAGGAAGCCGACACGGACTAGCTTCTTTCCTGGTCCCTCGCCCCTCAGTCACTTAGTCCCTAATCGCAATCCGCGCGTAGTTTCCGACCGGCCTCTTTCCTTGGATGTGAAATACGATCATTGTCGCAGTTGCAACCTGCAATCCCCGAAAAAATGCGCACGACCAGCGTTCTCATTTCTGTTCCATTTTGGTCACAACAACTTCAACAAACGGTGTTAGACTCGCCTCGCGCGTCGAACCCTGAACCCCCGCGCCCGATTCCCCGAAGCAAACTCGGAGGAGGACCACGAGCAATCAATTGGCCAGACTTATAACACGTCGACCCATTCGCGCCTTCACGCCCGATGTGATACCGCGGTTCTCAGTCTCTTAGTCCCGGCTTCCTCTCAACTTCACCACCGGCCAATTGGCAACGCCACCCCGTAGCCTCCGCATCGAACCCGCAAAGTCCCTCCGAAATTCGGGACAAAGGAAAAACAATGGCCCTGAAAAAATTCCCCTTGTGCTTGTTAGGCGCCGCATTGGCGACTTCTGTTTTGACCACCGGCTGCCAGCAGCCCCAAACCGAATCCGCCCCGGTAGCCAGCCAGCCGGCGCCCGCCACAAACGAGACCGTCATTTACAACAAGTGGGAAACCGAAACCCATCGACCCCACAAGGAAATAGCCCAGCGGACCCCGGACGAGCAAAAGGAATACAACGACTGGAAGCAAAAGCAAACGGACCGCCACTAGACCGGTTCGCCGGAGTCTCGATTCTGACACCTGGGATTCGAAAGAACTCAACGCTGGGTGCCCCACCCTCGAGACGTATCTGCTTTTGTCGTTAGGGTGGGATTCCACAACTCAGTCGGCCACCGGGTATCCCGGGTAGCGCTCACACGGATCCACTGCACACTGTCCGCTGCTTCATTCGGCGTACTTCACCGAGCACCCATACGACCGCGTATACGGCATCTCCACTGGCTTGCCCGCGAAAGCCGCCGTCAGCGCATCGGAGACGTAGTTTTTCGCCCCCCGCACGTCCTCCGGATCGGGCGTAGCCCTGTCGTCGATCGCGCCCGCATAAATCAACCTCCCTTGCGGGTCGATCACAAACATCTCCGGCGTCGTCTTGGCGTTGTAAAGATGCCCCAGCTTGCCCTCTGAATCCAGCAGCGCCGCCGTCGGCACAGCGTGCATCTTGTCCAGGTACGCATTCTCCTCGCTCGGCGTCACATATCCCTGCGTACCCGGGGCCGACGAGATCACCGTGAACCACACCACGCCCTTCGCGGTCCATTCCTTCTGCAGCGCCTGCATGTTGCCGGAGACATAATGCTTCCGCGTGAACGGGCAACCCTGATTATGCCATTCCAGCACCACGTACTTTCCGCGATACTGCGCCAGCGTTTCCGTCTGCCCGTGCGAGTCGGTAGCCGAAAACGCCGGAGCCGCCGCGCCCACTCGAACCTCCTGAGCGCCAACGCACAAAGGAATCAGCACAGCCGCAAAAGCCGCGCATCCCAGTACACGAGAGCTGATATGCATGAGAGTCAACCTCCTGAGGGGAATTCAGACGATCAACCGGAAGACATTCGAACCCTTATTTCAGATTGGACGAAGCTGAGCTAGCCTGTGTCACACTCTTCGGCAGTTTTCCCACCGCGTCCGTAACAATCCCTGGCGTCAACACCTCAGGTAGCAGCTGGGGTTCGCTCTGCCCCGGTGCATACAGCGCGTATGCCGGAACCCCGTTCCGCCCCAGCGCCGTCAGCGCCTGCGTAATCGCATCGTCGTGCCGCGTCCAGTCCGCCTTCAGCAGCGCCACGTTCCCATCCTGAAACGCCTTCCGCACCGACGGCTGTTCCAGCGCCACCCGCTCATTTACCTGGCAGCTCAGGCACCAACTAGCCGTAAAGTCCACAAACACCGGCCGCCCCTGCGCTTGATACCGCGCAGCAGTCTCCACCGTCCACGGCTCCCAAACCCCTGGGGTGCCTGCCACCATCACCAGCCTGTCCCCGTTGGAGGTTGAAGACGGATCCGCCAATTTGTTAGGCGCAATGACCGAAATGGCCACAACACCCACCACAATCACCGCCGCCACCACCGAAGCCCACCGCTTCGCCGGCCACCGTCCCAGAAACCATCCCGCAATCGCCAGCAGCAGAAAGCTAGCCAACAGCGCCGTAAGAACCCCCGCGCCATACGAACCCGCCAGCACCCAGGCCAGCCAGATCACAGTCCCAAAAATCGGAACCGCAACCGCCTGCTTCATCACTTCCATCCATGCGCCCGGCTTAGGCAGCAGCCGCGTCCACGCCGGTTGCAGCGTCAAAGCCACATACGGCGCAGCCAACCCCAGCGCCAGCGCCGTAAATATTGCAAACGTAACCACAGGCGATTGAGCCAGCGCATATCCGATTGCCGCACCCATAAACGGAGCCGTGCAAGGCGTAGCCACCACTACCGCCAGCACCCCGGTAAAGAAACTTCCCGTGTACCCCTGTTTCGCCGCTAGCGACCCACCCGCGCTAGTCAGCGTAAGCCCAATCTCAAACTGCCCCGCCAACGACAGCCCAAGAAAGAACAGCAAACCCGCCATCAGCGCCAGAAACACCGGCGACTGGAACTGGAATCCCCACCCCAGCGTCGCTCCCGCGGCGCGCAGCACAAGCAACACCCCCACCAGCGCCCAGAACGAAACAAGAATCCCCACCGCATAGACAAACCCATGCGCCCGCAGCTTGCCGCGCTCCTCGCTGCCCGAGTTCACCAGCGCCAGCCCCTTCAAAAACAGCACCGGAAACACGCAAGGCATCAGGTTCAAAAGCAGCCCGCCCAGAAACGCCAGCCCCGCCGTCCGCGCCAGCACGCCCAATTCCATCGGAGCCGCGCCAGCCGCAACTGTCCCTGGCACAGCCGCAATCTCATAAGCCCGCCCGCCCGCAAGCTCCAGAACCCCCTTCAACTGCGCCGGATTCGCCGTCAGATTGGCGTCCTTCTTCAGATCCAGCACAAATCCCTTTGCCGTAGGAGTAACCTTCTGCGGCGCCGGATTGTCCAGCACATCCTGATCCTCTGGGAAAAACTCTGCCTCCGACTCCCGCTGCCCGGTCTCGATCGCAAGCCGAAAGCCTGTCGCAATTGGCTGAAAGATGGCCTTGGCGCTCTGCGGAAGTGGCGTGGGAAGTGAACCCGCCAGCCGGTTGTAAAGCCCCGCATCAGGACCCGGTTGCGGCGCATCCTTCAGAAGCCGATCAATAACAAATCCACTCTTTTCTAGTTCAGCTTTGCCCGGAATGCAAACCTCGCGGCAAACCAGCCAATCAACTTTTGCAAGAAGTTTTACCTGACCTGGCTTTGCAGCCTTATCCGTCGAAAATGTGTGGGGAAACATCACCTCACCTTCGTAGCCAAAATCCATCAGCGGCCCAAGTGCCAGTCGCTTCGGCGCGGGAAACTGCAACGGTCCCGCCGTAATTCCTTGCGGCAGCGTCCACTTGATATGAGGCGGTTCACCGGAGTCGCCCGCGTTCTTCCAATAGACATGCCAG
>JBEKZG010000092.1:0-9568 GCA_049510095.1 Occallatibacter sp. | reverse complement strand
GCGATCCCGTGTAGGTCTGGTTCAGGCTTCCCAGCGTCACCGTCGCGGCCGTAGCCCCTGCTGGCGCTGTCACGAATCCATGTAGAACGCCGTTTCCGTCCTGGTAGTACCCTACGATCTGACCGGCATCGTTGATTCCTGTCGCGTAGGTTTGCACGCCGAGTGGATCACTCAACAGAGTGAATTGCCCCTCTTGCCACAGAAAGCCTCCGTATACTCCAGAGGCGTTGGTGTAGTATCCCACGACGTCATCGGAGTTATTGACGCCCCAAGCAGTCGTGCTCGTTGCGCCAGGAACAGTGATCGTTGTGGTATTGCCGCCTGATTGCAGAAAGCCCGCAATCGTGCAATTACTGTTGGTGCAGTAATAACCCACAATGTCCCCGGCATTATTGATGCCGTAGGCCCCGCTTCCAGACGAATTGGAGGGATTTATCGTAGTGTACGAACCTCCTGAGAGTAGATATCCATAGACGGCGCCGCTGGGAAGCTCGTACTCGCCAGTCACCTGGCCTTGGTCATTGATTCCAATGGCATCCGTCGTATAGGAGATAGCGCCTGGAAACGAAACGCGAGCATAGCTTTCGCCGCTCTCTACCCAACCGTCTGGTACACCATAGAAGTCCTGGCACGGCCCCAAAGTGCCATAGAACTCAGTTTCACAAAAGCCGACGATCTGGCCGGTGTTGTTTATACCGTATGCGGTTGAGTAGTACCCACCCGAACCCGGATAAGCGAAAGTGGAAAAGCTGCCGTTACTAAGCACAAAGATATTTCTGGCCTCATGCCCATCCTGGTCTGCAGGCGGGTATGTGTACCAACCCACGATCTGGCCCGCGTCATTGATGCCCTGGGCAAACGTGCCGCTGGCGCCAGGAACGTCGATCGTGGTGAACGCGAGAGGGGACGACGATACAGACTGGTAGAGAATTGCGATTTCGTTTGCGGTGAGCGCTGTGTTCCAGACGCCGACGTCATCGATCAGTCCGCTGTAGGTGTTGGTGGGAACTCCTTGTGGACTGTTGAAGCCTCCCACAAGAAATGGATAGTCATCGAGCGGATTCAGGGTGGTGCCGCTCGAAGACCCTTGAAACGTCCCGTCTACATAAATAGAGGCAACGCCTCCCTGGAAGGTGCCGACGAGCTGGTGCCAGTTACCGTCGTTAACGAGGATGCTCGAATTCGGGCTACACGGATACTCGCTATAGAGGTGCACCGATCCCGGTATATTTGAGCAACCATCGAGGATGTTGCCGATGGCGATGAAGTAACCCTCTACAACCGTTGAGTGGTGGCGGCTTACGGGGATGTATCCGTTTTGGTCTCCGGCAGCGAGCTTAACCCAGACCTGGAGGGAGTACGCCGACGAGTTGTTGAAGTTGAAGTTGTCTCCCATGTTGACGAAGCTACCAGAACCGCTGATGCTCACGGCGTTGCCCTCGACACCTCCGGGAACGAACGCAACGCTTCCCTCCAGAGTGCCGTTCACGTTTCCGAACGGATCGTGTGCCACCGTACCACTGGTCTCGTCGAAGCTCCAGTAAGACAACGGTGCAGGGACCCCTGGTATGAACTCCGGAGGCGTGCCAGGTTGGGCGCGGGAACTGGCCGCGAAGGCGAAGATTGCGAAGAGCGCGAGGGCCGCGATTCCAAAAGCTCGCGCTCCGTTGGATGGAAACCTCCCACGCCAATATGAAAATCTTTGCAGCATTGCCTTTTTCATCTTCGACCTCCCGAGCAAGGCGCTCAGAAACATCTTCGGCGGTTCACAAGGAAGAGCATCAACACCGATTCCGCGGCGGCAAGCGCCTTGCGGTCAGGAACGAGTGACCATGGTCTGGAATGAGTCGTTGCAGTCTGGAAGGAATAACCTTGGGGAAAAACCTGCGGTGAACTATGATCCGAAACGCTCTTTTTTGCAAGTGAAAAATTCGTGACTCTCGATTTTCTGTATTCTTTGCAACTTTTGTTTGCTTTCTGATAGCCCTACCCACCAAGAATCGTAGCCCCGCCGTCGGTGCGACCCGATTCCGACCCCCTCCGGGTCAAAAACTCCGCTTTTCGATGGCAACCTTTTGGTCGAGTCCACCGCACCATCGCCCTGGTTGAGCGCGGCCTCAGACGCGCATTTCAGGTGAGATTCTTTGGCGTTCGGCTTGGCGCTTGCGAAGGTCGGCGATGAGTTCCTTCATCAAGTCGTCGATTTGCTTTTGCACTCTTTCGCTGAGGACGGGGAATTGAAGACCTATGGTGGAGTCGGAGCGAATGGCTTTGACCTGGCCACGCACGCGAAAGGGAAGGTGGTGAACACTGAAAGTCAATTCCACCTGCGTGTCCGTGGGTAAGTCCCGCGGTTGGCGCAGGACCACCCGGCATCCTCCGACACTCAAATCGACGATGGCGGCCGGGATGACCGGCTCACCCGTGGCGACCTGTACGGCGGCTGGGCCTATGCATCCGAGACGGGGGTGATGGCGTTTTTCCTGGTAATCGCTTGGCGAGGCTGTGTCGGGGAGGTTCTCGATCAGGTGGCCAATCAACTCGCGAAGCCGTTTATGCAAGGTGTGGCTCAGGAAGGGAAACTGAATGCCGATGGCCGTGTCCGACCGGTTTGCTTTGACTTGTCCTGAGAGTTGAAACTTATGAAGATTGTTGATTCTAAAGGTCAGTTCGACGATGGTGTCGGTTGAAAGAGGGTGCGGCTCCTTCAACACGAGGAGGCATCCGCCGGCGCTGAGATTGACAATGTCCGCAGGCACGGGCGGTTCTCCGTCGGCGAACTTGACATCGGCGGTGCCGGAGCACTGAATGCGCGGGTATTTTCGCTGCTCCCTGGTCATTATCCGATTCCTCGCCCGCTGCGGGGCGGACCGGCTGCCTTAAGAATGCCGATTCTCAATGGTGGATTGCTCCCATATTGCGAACGTGCAAGGGTACTATCGGCATTTTGACACTAATTGATTAGACGCGGGGTGGAATTTATGGATTTTCAGTTCTCACAGACGGGACTGAGGCCAGAGACTGGGGAGTGCGAGCCTGGGGCACGCGCTTAGTGGGCGAGGATGGTTTGGTTGCCGAGGATGCGGTAGAGGGTGGAGCGGCTGATGCCGAGTTGGCGGGCGGCGCGGAGTTTGTTGCCGCGGTTGAGGGCGAGGACGGATTGGACATGATGGTGGATTACGGCGTCGAGGGTAAGGTTTTCGGCGTGTTGCGCGTCTTCCCAGGTTCCGACGTTGGGAGTGGGAGTGCTTGCCAGCGCCGCGCCAAAGCGCAGCTTTTCTTCCCAGGACTTCTCAGATTCCCAGGCCTCAGAGGCGGGATCTCCGCCCGTGGTGCGCAGTGTTCTTTCCCAGGTCTCAGAAGCGAGGTCTCCACCCCACGGACCAGGATCTGTCCGTGGGGAGCCCGGGCGATATGCTAGATCCAGGGTACCCGGGCGAAAGTTGGGATTTGAGGCGCCCGGTCTGTAAGCTGGGGCGGACAATCTTTGCTGGTCGAGAGGGAAGGAGGGGGGAATGGGGAGGTCGAGGGCGCGGATGGTGCCGTTCTCGGCTTCGAGGAGGGCGGTTTCGAGGACGCATGCGAGTTCGCGGATGTTGCCGGGCCAGGTGTGCTGGAGGAGGCGGGCGAGCGCGCCGGGGCCGAGGACGACGGGGCGCTGCTGGTAGCGGCCGCAGAGGCGTTCGAGGAGGCACTGGGCGATGGGGGCGATGTCTTCGCGGCGCTGGCGCAGGGGTGGGATGGCGAGCCGGACGGCGGTGAGGCGATAGGCGAGGTCGGGCATGAGCAGGCCCTGGCCGGCCATCTGGCGGAGCGGGGTCTGCGACGACGCGAGTAGAATGGCGCGGCCGGCGGGACGGGTCGGACTGTCCTGACGGTCTTGGAGGGCCTTGAGGACGCGGAGGAGCAGGCTTTGTCCGGGAGGGGCGAGGAGGTCGACGCGGTCGAGATAGGTGAAGCCGCCGAGGGCGGCGGGATCGAACTCAGTGGTGAGCCACTCGCGGGCGTCGCGGCGCAGAAAATCGGTTTGGGCGAGCGGAGAGTGGTTGAGGAGATAGCGGGCGAGGGTTTGCTTGCCGGAGCCGGCCTCGCCCTCGATTGAGGCGACCTGGATGTGGGGCGCGGCCATTTCAGCTTGCGTGAGGAGCTTACGCCAGATGGCGCTGACACCGGCGAGTTGAAGGGCAGGCTGCGGTTCGTTGTCGACCAGCTGAGGGCCGGGGGTGAGGGCGTAGGTGGAGGGCTGGACCGGGAATTGAGTGGCGGTCTCTATAGTTCTCAAGGTGGCGCGCCTCCATGGCCTGAAAAGGTGCTTGTCGGCCAACAGAAGTTTTATCGGCGAAGGGGAAGAAAACGTGAACCGCCACCTGCGGGCACCTGCGGTGCGGCAGACGCTCGCTCCTCGCTCGCATGAGCTTTGTTGCTTCCCACTCATCGCGCGATAGGACTCCACCCCGGCGACGAGGACCTGTCGTCTGGGACCCCGGACTGCACGATGAATGGGCACCGGGCTTTGTTGATTCCCACGCGGGCGATTTCTTGTTTGACTTGGAGCTTGAGTGGGGGGAAGATGCAGTTAAAAGGGTGTCGAAGAGAGCAGTCACGATCGCGTTCTTCATCGGACTCCGTGGGATATCTGAAGAGGGGGAACCTATGTTTTTTAAGGGCGGGGCTTTGGCGATTTCAGTGATGGCGATGATGGCTTTGCCGGGGGCGATGGCGCAGAAGGGCGATGTTCCCGCGGTGGCGGCGATGGGGGATGACGGAAGCGTGGTGTTGGGGCAGCCACTGGAGGGGGTTGAGAAGATAGTTGAGGTAAAGCCTTTGGCTGATGGCACGACGATTACCAAGCGCGTCGAGGAGCGGAAGTGGCGCGATGCGGAGGGACGGTTCCGCAAGGAAGCGACGCAGGTGCAGGAGGGCGGCGAGGCGGTTTATCACCGGGCTACGATTCTCGATCCGGTGAACAACACGGTGACGACGCTGGACCTGGACAATAAAGAAGCGACCGTGATTCATTTGCCAGAGGAGGGACCGGGGATGCTGCATCCTTATGTCGATTTGTTCTACAAGCCGATGGAGGGGATGCCTGGGATGGAGGTGAAGTTTGAGGAACTCCGGCGGAAGGAGTTTGCGGGGGTGTCTGCAATTGGCCGGCGCGTGACGCGGACGAGACCGCCGGGCACGATCGGCAACGACCGGACGATTGTGAGCGTAAGCGAGCGGTGGTGGTCACCGGAGTTGAAGTTGTTGCTGTATAGCTCGATGGATGACCCGCGGGAGAAACTGACGCGGGAGGTGACGCAGCTGGATCGAGGTGAGCCCGATCCCAGCATGTTTACGGTTCCCTCGGACTTCAGTGTTAGAGACGTTCCGGTAGCACAGGCACGGAGATAGCGGCTGCTAGCGGGCGCGCTTGGAGGGGGAGTCGGAGAAGATCTGGCCGTCGCGGATGTGGACGACGCGATGGGCGTACTCGGCGATGTCTGGCTCGTGGGTGACGAGGACGATGGTGTTGCCCTGGGCGTGGAGGGTGTCAAAGAGGGCCATGATTTCGTCGCCGGTTTTGGAGTCGAGGTTGCCGGTGGGCTCGTCGGCGAGGATGATGGAGGGCGAGTTGACGAGGGCGCGGGCGATGGCGACGCGCTGGCGCTGGCCGCCGGAGAGCTCGTTGGGTTTGTGGTTCATGCGGGACTCGAGGCCGACGTCGGTGAGGGACTGCTTGGCGCGGGCGATGCGGGCGGCGGTGGGTGTGCCGTTGTAGATGAGGGGCAGTTCGACGTTGTGGAGCGCGGTGGCGCGGGCGAGCAGGTTGAAGGTCTGGAAGACGAATCCGATCTCCTTGTTGCGGATGCGGGCGAGTTGGTCGTCGTCGAGCTCGGAGACGAGCTGGCCGTTAAGCCAGTACTTGCCTTTGGAGGGGGTATCGAGGCAGCCGATGAGGTTCATGAGGGTGGACTTGCCGGAGCCGGAGGGACCCATGATGGCGACGTACTCATTGTGCTTGATGCGCATGGAGATGCCGCGCAGGGCCTGGACCTGCTGCTCGGAGCCCATATCGTAAGTGCGCCAGAGGTCTTCGACGACGATGACGTCTCCGGTGGGACGGGCGGGGGATTGGGCGACTGCATCGGTAGTCATGGTTTCAAGAGCCATCCGAATTTATCCTTTGCGGGGCGGTTGCCTGCCGATTTCCAGCGATCCGATTGAAACAGCTTTAACTCTCTGACGAAGCCCGCGTGAAAACGCTCGTTTGCGATTACGGCTAGGAGGACGAGCCGGAGGCCGGGGTTGCCGGTTTTTCTGTGTCCCGCTTGATGAGGGCGTTGTTTTTGAGGACGCGCAGGGTTTTGAAGGGGCCGGTAACGATTTCGTCGCCTTCCTTGAGGCCGGAAAGGACCTCGATATCCGTGGCGCCGGTGATGCCGGTGGTGACGGGAACAAAGTTGACGCGCAGCTTGCCGGTTTTGTCAGGGCGCACGACGTAGACGCCCTGAATGGGCGTGCTCTTGGGGGCCGAAGTGGAGGCGGCCTGCACGCCGCCGGCAGTCTTGGGCTTGTCGTCATCCGGGTTGTGCATGGTGAGGGCCTGGATGGGCAGCGACAGCACGCTGTTTTTGTGCGCGGTGGTGATTTTGGCGGTGGTGGAGAGGCCGGGCCGGAGCTCGTTGGAGACCGTGTCGAGAGTGACGACGACTTTGAAATCCTTGGCTTCTTCAGTACCGGTGGTGGAGGTGGAAGTGGCCTGGCCGGTGGAGCGGAGGAGGGCCTGGTCGCCGACGAGGGTGACGTGGCCTTTGAAGACCTTGCCGGGGATGGCGTCGACGGTGACGTCAGCGGGCTGACCGAGCTGGATATTGACGATATCGGTCTCGTCTACTTTGACTTCGGCGGTGACGACGCTCATGTCGGCGATGGTCATGAGGGTGGAGCCTTCGGCGTTTTGAATACCTTCGACCACGGTTTCGCCTTCACGGATGGGCTCGTTGGTGACGATGCCGTCAAAGGGGGCGACGGCGACGGTGCGGTCGAGGAGGTCCTGATTGAAGGTGAGGCTGGCGATGGCGGTGCCGAGGTGTCCGCGGGCGGAGTCGGTTTGGGCCTTGGCCTGGTTCAGCATGGCAACGGCCTGGGCTACGGAGGCTACGTCAAGGTCGTAGGCAGCTTTTTTGGCGTCGTAGTCCTGCTTGGCCATGATGCCGTCTTTAAAGAGGGCCTGGGCGCGATCCCAGTCGAGCTTCTTTTGCTCGAGGTCGGCCTTGGCGTGATCGACGTTGGCTTCCTGGGTTTTTTCGGCGGCTACGTCGGAGGCGATATCAGTTTTGGCGGCGGCGATGGCGGCTTTCTGGCCCTCGACGTTCGCTTCCTGCTGAACGTGCTCGATGGTGGCGACGACCTCACCCTTCTTGACCATGTCCCCCTCTTTGACAGCGAAGTGGGTGACGCGGCCCATGGCCGTAGCGCCGAGGTTGACGTAGTTCTTGGCCTTGATTTGGCCGGTGCCGCTAACGACTGTGGACAGGTCCTGCTTGACCAGCTTGGCGGTCAGCACCTTGGTATAACCGGCCTGCTGCCTATAGACGAAGAAGGCCACGAGGCCGGCGGCCACAAGAACGCCGAGAACTATGAAGATTATCTTTTTCATATGGGTGCGTACTCCAGGTGTCCCCCGATTTCAGTGTACGCAATTCTCGCCGGTATGGTTCCCGCGAGGGAGGAAAATCGATTCAGCGCGACCGAGAGCCTGACGGCCGGTTGAATTCGGATACCAACAGCGGGACGGAATGAAGTGGCAGAAGGATTGCGCTTGGGTTTTGGACGTGTGAAGAGGCGGAAGGGTCGCAAAAAACCGATCTGGAGACCGTATCGAGGGAGTTTCGTTTGGAATTGAAGGCGTGAAATCCAATCCCGGCTCACTTTGGTACGTGATTTGTGTCACCTTCGACTGCACACCTCAGACGGTATGACTAGTAGGTAATTCAAAAACACCGATCGACAAGGTAAAGGAGCAAGACAATGACACTTGGAATCAGAGCGGCAGCCGTGATTCTGCTGGCCACTTCCATTGCGGGTGCTGCCTTTGCGCAGGAGCGCGGTGCAGACGTCTACAAGGCCAAGTGCGTGAGGTGCCACAGCGCCGATGGGCTCGGCGCCACACCGGCGGCCAAGAGCATGGGGATTCTATCGTTCAAGGATCCGTTGATTTTGAAGTGGAGCGATCAGCAGTTCATCGACTTCACGACGAAGGCTTACCGGAATAATGGACTGAGCGATGCGCAGATCAAGGATGTAGTGGCGTACATCCGCAAATTGCAAAAGTAGCGCAGACCTGTCGCTGGGGACCCAGGTTGAGAAAAAGCCACTTGAGAGCAGTGGTTTCGGACTACAGCAATTGTGTAACCGCTATAATTTGGCCGAGCTTTCTTTGCTGAGGAGAGAACACGTGAGACATGCAAGGGAACTTCTGCTTTTGGGGCTGGCGTTGTTAGCGGCCAATGTGGTTGCGGCCCCAATTTCCGCCAATCCTTCTCCCGCCCAAATCCCGAATGCTTCGGTGTCAAAGATCCTGGTGGCGTTCAGTTCCAACCCTGGCTTTGTGACCGCAGACCGGATCGATTTCTCGACAGGGCTCCACCCAGTGTCGAGCCATTTGCCGTCTATCGCTGCTCTCCTCGCGGAGTATTCGGCCAGTTACTCGCGGCAGTTGTTTGCCGGAACCGGATTGCGGAATGTTTACGAACTTGCCATAAGGGGAGATGCGAGCCTCGCCATTGCGGAATTTATGAAGGATCGCAATGTAATCTATGCCCGGCTATCGGACCCGGATCTTGAATCCAAGGTCGCGGAAACAGTCGAGAAGATCAACAGCCAAACGGGCGGCATCTGGATTGCGGGATACACTATCCCCGGCATCATGACACCCGAAGACAAAAGGAAGCTGCTGGGCTCCTCCAGCCTGCCTGCACGCGTCGATCAGAAATCCCCTGCGCAAAGGTCGTTGGATGCCCGGTTCGCAGCCATCCACAAGAGCCTAGCGGCTGGTCAGGTCCCAAGCCCTCCGAACTCCTTCGATTGGCGAAACTACAACAACACGAATTACATCACGCCCGTCAAGAATCAGGGCAGCTGCGGGAGTTGCTGGGCATTTGTAACCACCGGTAGTGTCCAGGACGAAGCTAACGCCTATTACAACAGCAATCTGGGACTCAATCTCTCAGAGCAGCAGTTGCTCTCCTGTTCTGGCGCCGGAAATTGTGAGCAGGGTGGTGCCCTTGACGGTGCTCTCGGCTTTGTCCAGTCTACAGGCCTGGTGAGCGAGGCATGTTTTCCATACGCAGGCACGGATAGCGTGGCGTGTTCCGCCATGTGCAGCAACCCGACGTACTGGAAGATCTCGCCGTCGGGTTGGCTGCCAGATATTTTAGTCGGCGAAGGAGCCGGCAGCGTCGACGATCTGGATATTCAAATTGCATTGCTCGCTTATGGCCCCTATTCGACCGATTTGGAGGTGTACTCCGATTTCCCTTATTACGTGAGTGGAATCTACTATCCGACATCGGGGGCCGTA
>JBEKZG010000091.1:0-9689 GCA_049510095.1 Occallatibacter sp. | reverse complement strand
GACTTGATCCGCCGGTCGTTGTCGACCTTGGGATCAATCATGGAAAATACCTCGCCTGCACCCGCCGTAGTTCCATTGGGAGACGGAGGACTTCAACTCGAATGGCACAGGAATCGACAGGATTTGGAGATAGTGTTTCCTACAGATGATTCGCCCCATTTCTACTACCGAGATAAGAAAGCAGGGACGGAGCAAGAGGGCTCGACGAGCGACATAAGCGATTTGGTCCGGCTCCTCCGTAGCATTGCTTGATTTATGGATGAGAGAGATTATCGGGACGACCCGTCGATCCAAAATGACGATAGGCCTTTTCGGCGCGTCCACATCGCACAGCTGGTTCGAGACGACGACACAGGGCTAGTTCGCGTTTCATCCGGCGTATTCAAGGACAAAGAGCTCTCGATCAACATTGAATCGGTCTTGGCAAGTACGGGGCTTTCTGTAGGAGCGTGCCTACAGAATTACAAGGCGCACAAGCTCGTCGCAGTTACCGCAGGAAATGGAAGAAGGCTCGGTCAGGCAATCTGCCGCGACCCTCTACCAAGCGACAAATCTCATGGCTTGGTGTACGGTTCCAAGAACGCTAGGAATATTCACGACGGACTTCGAGCCGCAGCAGTGTGGGTAATTCCAACTGTCGCACCCCGCTGGGAAGATGTTGAAGCCGAGAAGCGCAGATTAGGAATCTAGCATTCGGGGAGAAATACTCAGAGAGGGGATTGAACTTTCCTTCCACAAGCATAGGCTTCGAACTCGGATGGCTAAGGGCGGGCCCAGCCGCGGGAGATTCGGTAGGTCGCGGAGCCATCGTGCATAATCGAAACACGATGGCACTCCTCTGGAATCCCGACAGTTGGTCGCAGCGCCTGGCAGAACTCGAGGCCCAATCCGGCGACCTGAAAGAAGCCCCCCTGCGCCGCGATGTCCGTTCCCTCGGCATCCTCCTCGGCGAAGTCCTGCGCGAACAGGCCGGCGACGACCTCTTCGCCCACGTCGAAGCCCTGCGCCAGGGCACCATCCGCCGTCGCGACGCCGAGGCGCACGGTAACCAGGAAGAGGCCGCGCGCCACGCAACCATAGCTCTCGATCTCGTCCATTCGCTTCCCGTCGAGCGCGCCATCCTCCTCACCCGCGCCTTCGCCTTCTACTTCGAACTCATCAACCTCGCTGAAACCAATCACCGCAAGCGCCGCCGCATTGCCCTCCGTCTCAGCGGCGACGCCGGCCGCCAGCGCGGTTCGCTCGCCGGAACTCTGTGCGAAATGCGCCGCGTCGGCATCGGCCCCAATGAGGCCCTGGACTGGCTCAAACGCGTTCTCATCGTTCCCGTCTTCACCGCGCATCCTACTGAAGTCGCCCGCCGCTCCGTCATGTTCAAGCGCCGTCGCATCGGCGAGTTCCTTGCCGAACTCGATCGCATCCCCATTCCCGAGGAGGACCTCGCCCGTCTCGAAGAGCTGGTCGTCGCGGAAATCACCAGCCTCTGGCAAACCGACGAAGTCCGCTCCCGCCGTCCCACCGTCTACGACGAAATCAAGATGGGCCTCGATTATTACGACGTCTCAATCTTTGAAACCCTGCCCAGCCTCTATCGCGAAATCTCCGAAGCGCTGCGTGCCTCTTACGGTCTCGAAATCGAGCCTCTTGACCTGCCTCAGGTGCTCATCTTCGGCTCCTGGATCGGCGGCGACCGCGATGGCAATCCCTTCGTCACCCCAGAAGTCACCCGCGACTCCATTCAACTCGCCCGCGGCCATCTGCTTCTCTACTACCAGCGCCAGCTGCAGGTCACCATCGACCTGCTTACCACCAGCGCGCAGCAGCGCCCCGTCAGCCCCGCGCTCCTTGAGCGCCTTGAAGCCTATGTCGCCCAAATCCATACCCCTGAAACGCAGATTTTCGGGGAACAATACGAGTTTGAGTACTATCGCCGTTTCATCATCTGTGTGAAGGCTCGCGTTCTCCGCACCATGGAGCATCCCGGCCCCGCCAATCCAGCGCTCCCTGTCATGCCCTACACGCTTTCTCAGGGAGAAGGCAACCTCGCTCAGGTCCTGCCCGCTTATTGTTCCGTCGAAGAACTTCTATCCGACCTCGAATTGCTCCGCGCCTCCCTCGCTGAAAATCGCGGCCTCCGCATCGCCCGTACTTTAGTCGACCCGCTCATTCTCCAGGTCCGCACCTTCGGCCTTCACCTCCACACCCTCGACATCCGCCAGCACGCGCGCGTTCTCGCCACAGCCTTGCGGGAGGCCATCGCAGACACCTTCGCCCCCTCGCTCCCCGGCGCCCTCTCCCCCCAAACTTCCAGCGTGCTTGAAACCTTTCGCGTTGTCGCTGAAGTCAAAAGCGGTTGCTCGCCCGAGGTCATTCGCCAGTACGTCATAAGCGGCGCTTCAACAGTCGAAGACGTGTTGGCCGTTGTCCGTCTCGCCCGTCTCGGCGGCGTCAAGGTCGAGGGCTCCGGCCGCGACCCCGGCCTCATGCCCGTGCCCCTCTTTGAATCCATCGACGACCTCCGCAACGCCCCCGCCGTCTGCCGCGAGCTCTGGAGCCGTCCCGATTACCGCAAGCTCATTGCCACATGGGATCACTGGCAGGAAGTCATGCTCGGCTATTCCGACTCCAATAAAGACGGTGGCATGTTGACCAGCACCTGGGAGATCTTCCGCGCCCATCGCGACCTGCATGTCGTTGCGCGTGAAGCCGGCGTCAAGCTGCGTCTCTTCCACGGCCGTGGCGGCACGGTTGGCCGAGGCGGCGGACCGACTCATCGCGCCATCTTTGCCCAGCCCATGGATTCTTTCGATGGTCACTTGCGCATCACCGAGCAGGGTGAAGTCCTCAACTTCAAATATGCTGACGAAGTGTTGGCAGAACGCAATCTGGAACTCATGATCGCCGCTTCGCTCGACGCCCTCGCCCGTCCCAACGCCCGCGATCCCGAGGGCCATTTCACCGGCATCCTCAAGCCGGAGTGGGAAGCCGCGCTAAACCAACTCTCTGACCTCTCGTACGACTACTATCGCAGCCACATTCTCGAGGACCCCGGCGTGCTCACCTACTTCGAGCAATCGACCCCAGTCGGCGAATTGGAAAACGCAAAAATCGGTTCGCGTCCCTCGCGCCGCAGCGCCTCGCCCAAACTCACCGATCTGCGCGCCATTCCCTGGGTTTTCGGCTGGACCCAATCGCGCCTGCTCGTTCCCGCATGGTTTGGCGTCGGCTTTGCTTTCGAGGAATTTCTCGCCCAGTCCGGTTCGCCCAACGGTTCCAGACTTGCCCTTCTGCAGACCATGGCCCGCGAGTTCCCGCTCTTCATTGACCTGTTGCGCAACGTCGAAATGGCCCTCGGCAAAGTCGACCTCGCCACCGCTGGGCTTTATTCCACTCTGGTTGAGGACTTAGACCTCCGCGAGCGCATCTACGACCTGTTTGAAGCCGAATTCCATCGCACCGTCCGTGCCGTCCTGGCCATTACCAAACAGACTGAATTGCTTCAGACCAACCAGGTCCTCGGCCGTTCCATCAAGCTCCGCAATCCGTACGTCGATCCCATGCACCTAATCCAGGTCGACCTGCTCCGCCGCAAGCGCGCCGGCGAAGACACACCCGAACTAAACCGCGCCATAGCCGCCACAATCAGCGGCATCTCCGCCGGCCTCCGCAACACCGGTTGAGACAGGTTGCTAACAGTCGTCCATCGGCGAATCCGACCCCGATGGATGAAACGGCATACAATGGATTTCGCCCCGGGGGGGCCGAAGGATAATAGCCCAGGATGGACGCATTGTCCGCCGCGGCGGACGATGCGGGAATCCTGGGTTAGCCACCCCATTTGAACCCGGCGCCCCGGAGGGGCAGCGCGAACGTCGGCCCGTTTCTCTTTAGGGCCTAGCTTTCAGAATTAGCAGATAGGGATCGCGAAGCCAATCCCACAACGGGAAGCCGTTGTATGCGCGCAACGGCGTAAGTCAAGAGCTCCCTGTCGTCTTTCGCAAGAGAGGCCAGGTCGCCCCCTTCAAAATAGGTCAAAGCCTTGATGGCTTCGCTGGGCTGGAAGCTCGGGTGATACATCGTCGCGGCAGCGGCCAGGCCTGTCTCCAGCCGGATACCGGCGCGCAGAATCGCTGTTACATCGAGGTAGTCTTTTGCCTCGATTCTTTGCTGCATTACTTTGAGCTTGGTAGACAGCAGATCGAGAAGAGACGCCACTTCGACGACCCCGTCCTGCGTTTGCTCGGAGACGCCGGCGCGCCCAATGCCAATCGCTCCAAAAAACGAAATCTTCACTTCGGTCCCTGCGCTCTGAGCCAGTACTGTCAACGTGTCTGGACGATCCTGAATGACTTCAGAACGGCTTAGAAACTCGAAGTGTTTGCCTAGTTCGTCCCGATCCAAGCGCCGTTCAGTGAAGAAGTCGAAGTCGACCGAAGTCCTGTGACCCAGCCGCAAGGCAACGGCCGTTCCACCGTATAAAACCAGACCCAGCTCGACGCTGCCGGCCAATTGAGACCAGAGTTCCCTTTGGGGTGCGGGAAGCACCTCCCAATGCGCCTCGAACCGGCTCATGCGGTCTTCCGAACCGGCATCGGCGGCACCGGTCTCGTACCATACTCGGCCATCCCCAACCGGTAATGCCAGTAGTGCCACGACCGCGCGTCCAATTGTCCCGCCTCGGCCCGTTCCAGCACCCCGCGCAAATACTCCTCGCCAACCGCTTCAACCATCTCCGTCAGGTCGTCGAAGGTGCCCAGGTTCATCACCTGCGCCGCCACGCGGTCCGGAAACTCCATCGCTTCATCCGGAGTCTTCCACCACACATAGCGCGCGGATAGAGAGCGCAAACACGCAAGCCCGCGGTCGGACAAAAGGCTTTGCGGCTTCACAGCTTCCATGCCGTGGGCTCCTGTCACCATTTTACCAAGTCTGCAATTGCAGTCTTGAACTCATCTCGGGGCTTTGATTACTGTCGACAGCGCTCTCACCGCATCGCGAGCGGCCGCCCGATCTCCCAGTGGTGCCCGTAAGGATCAACCACGCGCCCCAGCCGCCAGCCATGTTCGTCGTGCACCCGGTATACCGGGGACGCGCCGGCCTGAATGGCTCGACTGAAGACGGTGTCTGGATCGGCCACTGTAAAAATGATTCGTACCGTCGATCCGCCCAGCGCCTTGGGGCTGAAGTTGAAGTGCTGCGCTGACTCACCGCCGACCCAGAACTCAGCGCTGTTGATCGAAAGCCGGGCGATGTCACCGGAGCCGCCGCCATCAAGGCGAAACACCTCGACGGCATCAAATGCCTTCTTGTAGAACTCGATCCCTTCTGCGCTGTGATGTACCGTCAACCACGGAGCAATCGAGCTGCGCAACGGAACTACTCCCGAGTCTGTGTCCATCCGTACTCCTTCACCCAAGCAAGTTCTAGTGCGCCGTCAAATGCGCCGCGAGATGCAGCCCGATCACCAGCGCTGTCGTCAAAATTCCCGCCGCCACCGGCCCTCGCTTCCGCCACAACATCACCGCCGCCGCAATGAAAACAATCTCCGGAACCACAATCACCGTCAGCCAATGTGTCCATTCCAGGTGATCCAACCCAAGCCCGGGAAACAGATGAGCGACAATCCGCAACATCGCAAACGCGCACCCCACCAGCATCAATGCTGAGAACGCTCCCAACCCCACGCCCAACGCCTTTCTACCTGTGCTATTCATCGCAACCTCCTCCTTAGTTCTCCCTTTCAGCCACTCCCGCCACAAGCTCGCCGCATGGCGCAAGATCGCGGTCGCGCTGCCCAGCGCCCAGAACAGTGCCTCCCAATCGCCTTCGACAAAATCCAGTTCCCGCAGCATCGCGGAGGCCCACTCGCGGCTATCGTCCGGCGCGAGCCGGATCACAGTCCGCAGCAACCGCTCGGCAACTCTGCGCGGCGCCCCCATCAACCCTCCACCAGACCCAGCGCTACCTGCCCCAGGCCGCCCCGCGATTTGCTCCCCGCGTTCGCCCGCGCAAACCGCAATCCCTCCGGCGTAAACCGGTACATATGACGCGGAGGCCTGCCAACCTCCACGGTCTCCCACTGCGTCTCTAAAAGCTTTCGCTCCGCCATCCGAATCAGAATCGGGTACAGCGTCCCCGACTTCAATCCAGTCACCCGGCTCAGGTCGTAGCCGTACATCCATTCCTCCGGCTGCTTAAGAAATGCATCCAGAACCAGTACCGTTTGTGGAGACAATCGCAGCTTCATCTTCCGAACTCTACATATGTAGACTTAACTTGTCAACACTCATCTTAACCGCTCGTATTCCTCTCTCTTCCATCGTTTCACAGCCTTCCCCTTGCAATAATCCGCACCTCGGGACTACCCTATGTGCATGCGTCGATGTCGCTAACACCGCCCTGGTGCCAGCCGCGATGCAAACGTGTGTCCCGTTAACGCGCGTTTCTTGCCTTTCAGATTCACTTGCCACCCAAACATTTTTGAGATTCACCCCGGAAAGAACTCCGGAATGAGGAGAACATCATGGCGCGCATTGCCGCGGATGTAACAGAAATCATCGGACGCACCCCACTGGTGCGCCTGAATCGCGTAGCTGCCGGCCTGCCCGGCACCGTCGTAGCCAAGCTGGAAAGCCAGAACCCCCTTGCAAGCGTCAAGGACCGCATCGGCCTCGCCCTGATTGATGCCGCCGAAAAAGCCGGCAAGATCACCCCCGGCGAAACCATCCTCATCGAGCCCACCAGCGGTAACACCGGCATCGCCCTCGCCTTTGTCGCCGCCGCTAAGGGCTACAAGCTCATCCTCACCATGCCGGAAACCATGAGCCAGGAGCGCCGCGCCGTCCTGCTCGCCTTTGGCGCGGAAATCGTGCTCACTCCCGGCCCCAACGGCATGAAGGGCGCAGTCGCCAAGGCTGAGGAGATCCTGGCCAAGACCCCCAACGGCTACATCCTCCAGCAGTTCAACAACCCTGCCAACCCGGCCATTCACTACGCCACCACCGGCCCCGAGATCTGGGACGACACCGACGGCAAGGTCGACATCCTCATCTCCGGCGTCGGCACCGGCGGCACCATTACCGGCGTCTCCCGCTACATCAAGGAGCGCAAGCCCGGCTTCAAGGCCATCGCGGTCGAGCCTGTTGACAGCCCTGTCCTTTCCGGCGGCAAGCCAGGCCCGCACAAGATTCAGGGCATCGGCGCAGGCTTCGTTCCCGGCGTCCTCGACGTCAGCCTCATCGACGAAATCATCCAGGTCACCAACGACGAATCCATCGCCGCCGCCCGCCAGCTCCCCCTCGAAGAAGGTCTCTTTGTCGGCATCTCTTCGGGAGCGGCCCTGTCGGCCGCGCTCAAAGTAGCCGCCCGCCCTGAAAGCGCCGGCAAGCTTATCGTTGTCGTCCTTCCCGACTTCGGCGAGCGCTATCTCTCAAGCGTCCTCTTCGAGCCTCTGCGGCAAAAGGCGCTGGCCCTACCCACCGAACCCATCGCGGTTGTGGCATCGGTCTAAGCGGCGCGCCGGCTGGCGGAACAGGGCACGTTCCGCCGGCCCTTACATCACCAGGTCTCTGACCGTGTGAATCTGTGTAAGCCCTGTGCCCCATCCATCGCGCAGTTTTATCGCGCGATGGGTGGGAGAGCACAAATCTCAAGGAACGGAATCGAACAGTCAAAGACCTGGTTCAAGCAAGCCATGCCAGCCTTTAGCCGCATCCGCGAAGACATCCGCTCCATCCTTGAGCGCGACCCCGCAGCCCGCTCCTGGCTCGAGGTCGTTCTCTGCTATCCCGGCCTTTGGGCCGTGTGGTTCCATCGCGTCTCCCATGCTCTCTGGCGCGCCCATCTCCCGCTGCCCGCGCGCATCGTCTCCCAATTCGCCCGCTTCTTCACCGGCGTCGACATCCATCCCGCGGCGCTCCTCGGCCGCCGTCTCTTCATTGACCACGCAACAGGAGTTGTAATCGGCGAGACCGCCATCGTCGGCAGCGACGTCACCATCTACCAGGGCGTCACCCTCGGTGGAACCGGCAAGGAACACGGCAAGCGCCATCCCACCGTCTGTGACGGCGTCTTCATCGGCAATAACGCCAACGTCCTCGGCAACATCACTGTAGGAGAAAACTCGCGCGTCGGTGCAGGCTCCGTTGTTTTGTCCGATGTGCCACCCAACTCCACCGTCGTCGGCGTCCCCGCCCACATCGTCTACCGCAACGGCCAGCGCGTCCTCATCACCGACCCGCACGACATCAAAGACCCGCTCTCTGATGCCCTTATCGCGCTCTCCGCCCGCGTCCAGGACCTGGAAGCCCGCCTCTGCATCGAAGGTGCAACACCGCCGCCGCACGCGCCGGAGCCTTTCGCCGCCGAAGCCGCCGAGCGCGAAGCCTACCGCGAAGAATTGGAGCGCCTCCGCGAATACGTCTCCATGGGCGAAGGCATCTAGGGAATCTCCGCGCAACTTGCTCTGTAACAGTCGTCCTCCCGCAATGCCGACCCCGATTGATGAAACGGCATACCACATGGTTGAAACAGCAAACCACGGGCTTTCGCCCCGGAGGGGCAGCGCGAACCTCGGCCCATTTCTTCCTAGTCCCCCACCGCCGTCGCCGACCCACAGGGTATGAAACTGTGGGTGCCCAACAAATGCACCGTGCCCCATCCATCGAGCGCTTTTTTGCTCGATGGGTGGGATAGCACAAAGGCCAACCGTGGCCATCGGGCCTTTAAATCTTCCGTCCTGTTTCTTTTCCAGGATTCAGGCACATCAGACAGCGTTCCATTCCAGCAGCTTGATCTGACGGCCGTCGTAGGCCAAGTCCAGCCGTCCGTAAAGGGCAGGTGGCTCCGAGTTCCCGGCCTCGCGGAGATCATGCGATCTTTTGCAGCGCACCTTCACAGGTCGTGCCTACGAACAATGGAAACAGTCGCCGTTCTCCACGACCCTTCGGCGATTTTCGATACTTACTTTGTTGGCCTTGATGAGGCGCCTCTAGCCGGCTTCTCGGCATTCAATTCCCAATCCGGAGATAGCCCTTTTGCCCGTAGTCCCTAATTGGGTTCCGGTCACAATTTGCACAGGTTGGAGTACGTTTCCTCGTGCTGTAATGGGGACAATCCGTCGCTCTTCGGGCAGTCTGGAGAAATTGCAGAACGTGTGGACACCGTCCCTCCATCCAAGCGCTCCGAGGTCATGGCGCGGGTTCGCTCCAAGGACTCCCGCCCTGAGCTACTTATACGCAGACTTGTCTTCGCCATGGGGTATCGATACCGGCTCCACGCAAAGGAATTGCCTGGGTGTCCGGATCTCGTGTTTCGTCCTCGCCGGAAGGTCATTTTTGTTCACGGGTGCTTCTGGCATCGGCACGAAGATTGTGTCCTCGCGCGGATGCCTAAATCCAGAAGGGAATTCTGGGAGCCGAAATTGGAGGGCAATAAACAGCGAGATAAAAAGAACATGGAGCGCTAGCTTGATCGCGGCGGGGCCTAGCTAAATCAACTCAGTTTGCCGACAGTCGGATCAACTGCATACCAACCATCGCTCAGGTCAACCCATGTAGGGTTGGCTCTTTCGATCAAAGCGATTTTCTTCGCGCGAATCCATCCCTTCAACTGTTTCTCTCTCGCGATTGCGCCCTCCGGGCTCATGAATCTTTCGAACCATACAAGACGGTTGCAGTTATAAGTCGCCG
>JBEKZG010000090.1:0-9696 GCA_049510095.1 Occallatibacter sp. | reverse complement strand
TTCAATACGCTGATCGCCTGGTTGTAATGTTGGAAGACGAGGTCGGCGAAGAACTTGCCGGAGTTTCCGCCCAGGTCGAATCCATAGGCGTTGTTGTGCGCCGCTTTCGGCGTACAGTTGGTGGCAGTCCAGGTCGCGGAGGCCGAATAGCAGCCGGCAGAACCATCTGCGAATTTATACATTGCTCCGAAATGGACCGGGCCATAGGTGAGGCGATACTTTAGCGCGTCGTCCCAACGGCTGTCCTCAGTGTCTCCGCCGCCGGCCATCGTGCCGTTATACCCGATGTACGAAAAGGCGTAGCTTCCGCCGGCCGGATCGTAAAGGAGCATCGCATCGGTGCCGAGAGAACGCTGACGGCCGAAGGTCAGCGTGCCGACATGCGCGGACGATATACCGGCATCGTATTCGTCGTTGAAGGGTTGGCCCGCGCGCGCGCCGTCGATGGCTATCGAATAGCTGGCTCTGGGAAGGCCGTTGTTGACGATGTCGGTTTCAGACGCGTTGGCCAGCAAGCCGGACTGCGGATTGATGCCGGTTGACGCGTTGAACACAACGGACCAGCCAGGCGCAAACTCTTCCTTGCCCCTTATGCCCAGGCCCGTCTGCGACAGGTTGTTCGGCGCAACGACGAACCGATGTTCATAGCCGTTTCGGTTGACCAGAGATTCGCCTTCATAGTTATAGCCGTTTTCCGGTAAGCCATGACTGACCCAGCCGATGCCGACGTCATACGTACCGTAGAGGGTGATGCCGTGCCAGGTAAGCGCGCAATCGGTTGTGGCAAAGTCGTGGCCGTTCGCGCAGCCGGTTTTGTTTGGGTCCGTCGCTGTGCCGGAAGCGGCCGGCGCCGTTTGGCCCCACGCCGGGAACGCCCACATTGTGAGCCACAAAAGCAGTATGAAGGGTTGGGCTTGCGCGGCATTCCGCTGTAATGAAGAAACCGTGGAGGGGAAGGACGGTCGTTTCATTGATCGAGTCTCCTGGCTGCAGTTTATCGATTCTATACGAAAGACTATAGCGATTTTTGTCCGCTTCCGGTCATAGCGTTATACTTTTGATGACTGCGCGAGGGTTGATTATGCCCGATGTCAACGTGCTTCTGAAGCCCCGCGAGGCGGCTGCGGCCCTCGGCGTCAGCTACCCCACACTCAAGCATTGGATTCTTGCTGGGACGATTAAGACCATCAAGACTCCCGGCGGACATCACCGCATCCCGCAGAGCGCCCTGACCCCCATGCTGAAATCCAAACCCACCGCTGCCACCACGGCGTCGCGTGAGCGCTTCCGCGCTGTCAGCGGACGCAACCAGCTCATCGGCCGAATTGTCGACGTGAGAATCTCCGGACTACTCGCCAAGGTCGTGCTCGAAATCGGCGACCAGAAAATCACTTCCATCATCACCTCCGACGCCGTCCGGGAGATGCAGCTGCGGAAAGGCCAGACCGCTGCCGCTCTTATCAAGGCGACAGAAGTCATGATCGGCCGCGTCTGAATTTCAGTTGCTACGGCACGCCCGGCTGCCACGGCGTTCCCGCGTTTCCGTTCGATTCCGGACATTGATTTTCAATTTCGCACAGACTCGCCGTCTCGACTCGTGGCCTCATGTACACATTTCCCTCGAAACAAACCGGTTGCGCCTGATGAGAATCCAGGACAATATGGCAGCAAACGTGCTTTCCTCAAAGGCACGCCGATGTGTGCCAGGAGGCTGAATGGAATCCTTACTTCAAGACGTGCGTTATGCGCTTCGCCAACTGCGCAAGTTGCCTGGATTCACTTTGACCGCCGTTCTTACGCTGGCTTTCGGCATTGGCGCCACCACCGCCATCTTCTCAATTGTCGAAGGCGTCCTGCTTCGGCCGCTTCCATTCCCCGCGCAGTCATCGATGGTGACCCTCGGCGACAAGCTTGAAGGCGTTCACTAAGACGAGGGCGAATTCCCCGGCTTCACCGCTCCCGGCGTACAGACATACATGCGCGACACTCACGCATTCTCGAGCGTGGGTGGTTACCAGTCCGCTAACTACGAGC
Organism: Occallatibacter sp.; assembly: GCA_049510095.1. Lineage (GTDB taxonomy): Bacteria > Acidobacteriota > Terriglobia > Terriglobales > Acidobacteriaceae > Telmatobacter. The sequence goes on along the minus strand of JBEKZG010000090.1, from coordinate 7,662 downwards.
TCTCCGGGCTGGGTGAGCCGTCACAGATCAACGCCGCCCGCCTGACCGCGAGCATGTTTCCTGTGCTCGGCGTTTCTCCCCTCATCGGCCGCGTCTTCACTCCGCAGGAAGACGAGAGTAGCCAACAGGTGACCGTCCTCAGCTATCAGACCTGGCAGACACGCTACCATGGCAATCCGCGCATTCTGGGGCAGAAAGTTCTTCTCGACCGCAAGCCTTACGAAATCATTGGGGTGATGCCGCGCGAATTTGAGTTTCCGCTGAATCCCGGCCAGCTCAATCGTAGCGAACTGTGGGTCCCCATGAGCTTCGCGCAGACTGAACTGGTGCGGGGCGCCGGCGCATGGGTCTACACGCTGGTCGGCCGCCTCAAGCCCGGCGTTACACCCCTCGGCGCCCAGCAGGACGCTGAGTCCGCGGCGCAGGAGATCATGCGCAACTTTCCTCCTGCGCTTTCCGCTCGCCGCATTCATCCCTTTGCTCAGCGGCTCGATGAGGTCACTGTCTTTCAGGCCCGGCCGCTGGTTCGCACGCTCTTTCTTGCGGTCGTGGTGGTTCTCTTCATTGCCTGCGCCAATCTAGCCGGACTATTGCTGGTGCGCGTCATTCGGCGCCGCCGCGAGATTTCGGTCCGGCTCGCGCTCGGCGCAAGCGGCGCGGCTGTTCTTCGCCAATCACTCGTCGAAGCTCTGCTTCTTAGCATGGGCGGTGGAGTGATGGGCCTGGTGCTGGCGTGGATAGCTCTCCGCGCGGGAGTCAGCCTCTTGCCTGAAACTCTTCCCCGCGTCAGCTCAATTACCCTCGACTGGCAGGTTGTCGCCTTTGCGCTCGGTCTGGCTGTTCTGACCGGCTTGCTCTGCGGGCTCGTCCCCGCATTTGCCGCCGCACGCACTGGGGTCAACGAAGCCCTGAAGGAAGGAGGACGGACCGGGACGGCAGGCACAGGACACACGCGACTACGCTCCATACTGGTCGTCGCCGAACTCGCCGTCGCTCTGGTCCTGCTTGCCGTCTCTGGCCTTCTGCTGCGCAGTTTTGAAAAAATGCGCACAGTCGATCTGGGCTTTCGCACCGATCACACCCTTACCGCCGCGTACAGCCTGCCCCGCCAACAGTATTCAACGCAGCCAGCCATCGACGCATTCAATCAGTCGCTCCGCTCAAAGCTTGAGCAACTGCCGGGTGTTCAGGCCGTGGGGTTTACCACCATGCTTCCCGCAGCCGACTTCGAGTTTCGCGGAACTTTCACTCCGGAGGGTTACATCCCTCCCAAGGGAGCCGGCTTGAACCTCGCATGGATTCCCCAGGTGATGGGTAACTACTTCCAGGCGCAGGGAATCCCCATAATCCGTGGCCGCAACTTCTCACCAGCCGACGACCTACCCAACGCTCCGCTGGTAACGATTGTTAACCGCACCTTGGCGGAGCACTACTGGCCGGGGCAGGATCCCATTGGAAAGCGCCTCCATCGCGGACCAGCGCGCGCAACGACGCTGCCCTGGCTCAGCGTTGTGGGCGAAATCGGAGACGTCAGGCAGCTTGCCCCGGATGTGCCAGTTTCCGAGCAATTCTATATCCCCTCCAGCCAGGTCAGAGCCGGTGCGGGATCGTTTGCCGGCCCAGATTTCATCACCGGCAATCACGGCTCAATCGTGGTGCGCGGTCAGCAACCGCCTGAGCAGATGACTGGCTCGCTGCGCGCGGTAGTGCACTCCATTGACCCGCAACTTCCTCTCACCGACGTCCAGTCCATGGATCATGTAGTCGGCGAGGGGCAGGCATCGCGCCGCTTCTCGACCGCCCTCATCTCTGCTTTCGCCGCGGCTGCTGTTCTGCTTGCGCTGCTCGGGATTTACAGCGTCATCGCTTTTTCCGCGGCCCTGCGCTCACACGAGATGGCCATCCGTCTTGCGCTCGGTGCGCAGCGCGCTGGTGTGGTGCGACTTATCCTCATTTCGGCTGCCAAGCTCGGGCTTGGGGGCTGCGCGATAGGAGCTATCGCGGCAGTTTTTGCTACGCGGCTCGTGCGTTCCATGCTCTTTCAGGTCGATCCGCTGGATCCCGCAGTGATTGCCTGCGCTGCCGCCGCAATCTTCCTGCTCACCCTCGCGGCTTCGCTCGCGCCTGCGCGCCACGCCGCCGCAGTCGAACCGGTCGAAGCCCTTCGCACGGAGTAGCTTTCCGCGTGTGTGACACTTCGCATCGTCGACATGCTAGTATGGCTCCGAGGTGCGGAGTTCGGGGCGCGCCGGAAGTGAACTCTCCTGAGGAATTCAGCCGGCGATGTTTGTTGCGCCTATTTCGAAACCCATCACATCGCGCGTTCCATCTCCCAAACCGCAAATACCGCAAACCGTTGCTCTTAGCACGGCATGCCATTTTGGGATGGTCCTCGTCCTGCTGCTTTTCGTTTCGAACTCTGCTCACTCCCAACAGCCGGCAGTGCAATTTGACGATCTGGCCGCACGCGCTGCGGGGGCGCGCGATCAGGGAAATCTTCCCCTGGCCATTGAGCTCTACTCGCAGGCTGAACAACTGAGGCCGGACTGGGCGGAAGGCTGGTTTTATCTCGGGTTGCTTCAATACAGTTCCAATGCCTATCCCGCCGCAATTGAGGCTTTTAACCATCTTCTGGTGCTCAAACCGGGAGCACCACCGGCGCTTGCGCTGCGCGGGTTGTGCGAGTTTGAAACCGGTGCCTTCGACGATTCTCTCCGCGATCTTGAGGAAGCCGTCGCCAAAGGCGCGGCAAACGAGCCCCGCAATGAGCAAATTATCCGGTACCACCTGGCTCAATTGCTGGCGCGCTCAGGCCGATTTCAGGACGCGGTCACACAATACCAGTACTTTGCTTCCCGCCGAATCGACGATCCCGATATGCTGCTTGGGCTGGGGCTTGCCGGAATGCGCAGCAGGATGTTTCCTAAGGACGTCCCGGCGGAAGATCGTCCGATTTATGAAGCTGCCGGAGGGGCGGGCTATGCCTTGCTCGCCGGATTCACGCAGGAAGCCGATAGTCAATTCAATCAACTGTTTGCGCGCTATCCGAGCACGGCGAATCTCCATTTCTTTTACGGGAATCTGCTGTTTCCCCACGCTCCGGACCTGGCCGTGGACCAGTTTCGCGCCGAAGTGAACCTTGTGCCGTCCAACGCGGAAAATCACGCGATTCTGGCGTTTAGTTTGATGCTTGCCGGCCGCTATTCTGAAGCCCTGCCTGAAGCCGAAGCGGCCCTTGCCGGGAACCCCGACATGGAAATGTCGCAGCTGGCTATGGCACGGTCGCTGGCCGAGACAGGCGAGGAGAAACGAGCTACGGACTTGATTAATCATATACTTAAGCTCGACCCAAACAGCCTGGAAGCGCACATGGCTTTGGCCGTTGTTTACGCTCGGACTGGAAGAAGAGAGGACGCATACCGTGAGCGCGCAGCTTGCCTTGCCCTGGAGAAGTAGCGTGGCGCTGAAGATCGCCCGTGTCGGGATCGCGGTGGGATGGTGGCTTATTGCGTTCATTTATATAGGTTTAACTATTTGGACGGCGAACGCTCAATCCCGGCAGGCGGCTAATGCTGCGCCCACTTGCGCCACTTGCCATGCCGGCGTGGCGACATCTTTTGTTCACGCGCCTATGCATCACGCGCTGGAGAGCCCTGGCGCCAATCCCGTTCTTGACACGCACCCCATCCTTACAACCGTGCTGGACGGCTACACCTATACAGTGCAAACCAAAGACGGGAAAAGTACTTACACCGTCACCGACGGCAAGGACTCTCTGACTGTCCCTATCCGCTGGATGTTTGGGCAGCACTCGCAGACATGGGTGCTGGAAAAGGACGGGCATTTCTTTGAGAGCATGGTGAGCTACTTCCCCAAGGAGAACGGCTTAGCGACTACTCCCGGCGACGGACACTTAAACCCGCACACTGTTCCTGAAGCTTTGGGGCGGATGATTTCGACGTGGGAGACACTTCAGTGCTTCAACTGTCATGCCACGGAAGCTGTTGATGGGACTAAGCTTACACTGGAAAGACTGCGGCCGGGAGTGGAGTGTGAGCGCTGCCATGAGGGCGCTATTGCGCATATGGCGGATGCGGCGAAGGACGACTTCAAGACTGTTCCCAAGAAGCTGAGGCCGATGGACGCGGCGGAGTCGGCCAACTTCTGCGGGCAGTGCCACCGGACGTGGGACACCGTTGTGCGCAATCACTGGAAGGGGGTGGTGGATGTGCGCTTCCAGCCCTACCGGCTTGAGAACAGCAAGTGTTTTGCGGCTAACGACCGCAGAATCAGCTGCTTGGCATGTCACGACCCGCACCAGCAAGTGAACCATGACGAGGCCTTCTACGACCAGAAATGCCTGGCTTGCCATGGGACGGGGAAGGCGGCAATGGACGGGACGCCGACCAAGGCGTGCCCGGTGAGCAAGGACAAGTGCGCGACCTGCCATATGCCTAAGACGGACCTTCCGGCCGGGCACGTGGCCTTTACCGACCACCTGATCCGTGTGGTGCATCCGGGCGACTCTTACCCCGATTAGAAGGTGGCTTGGAGGGTGAGTTGAGAGCCTGAAAGGTGGCCTGGGTGGTTTGTCGAAGGCACGAAAGGTTCGCTCCGGTGTACATGAAAGACCGGAGGATTAACCCTAGAATTACACATTTGGGAGGGATGGTTGGTTGGGAATTGAACCAAGTCCGGAGGTAGATCACCATAGAATTACCCAAAAGGAAGCCCGTGAAAATGCGAAACTGTGGGCTGGGGCGGGGTTGGGGTGGTTTTGGGGATTGCGTACTTCATTATTTATGGAGATTTCGTGACTGTGGGGCTGGGGTTGGTTTGGGATATAGAGCCGGGAAGAGGGCGGCTAGCGATGGCCTTTCTCGTCGCCGCCTGCCGTCACGCCAGACTGAGAGACATGAAGTTTTTCGCAGCTCTGGATCTCGCAGCGCCCCGGGGTCTCGTCTAACGGTCTGAAAGGCGAATCATGGTAACTTCGGCGCCGCTTGCACCCAACTCCAGGCGTTCACGATTTAAAACCGCACTCTGGATCTTCCTTGGCTTTACTGCGCTCTTTGTCTTCATCACTTCAGAGGTTCTTCTCGTTACCGATTACCCCATGTACCACGCCTACCGTCAGCAAGTCATCGCCGACCGGGGCCTCCTCATCCCCCATACGCTCGCCGGAATCTTCGCTCTCTTAATCGGCCCCATCAATTTCTCCTCGCGAATACGCCAGCGCTATCCAAAACTCCATCGCGTGCTCGGGCGCATCTACGTTGTATCCGTCTTTGTGGGTGCAGCTACCGGAGTCGCCCTCGCCTACGGTCGTCCGGGCTTTCCCGGAACTTCCGGGCAGGCCGCAGCCTGGATCGTCTGCACCACTGCCGCGTTCATTACCGCGCGTAACCGGCAGATCGTCACCCACCGTCAGTGGATGGCCCGTTCGTACGCCGTCGCCTTTACCTTTGTTTCCAGCCGCGTGCTTAACTTGTGGCCCGCTTACTGGAGCCATCTGGGCGACACCCTCTCCGCCGTGGGTGTTATCGCCTTCACGCTGATCTCGTTGCTTATTGTGGATATCGGCCTCAACTGGCGGGAGTTGACCACGCGCAGTGGGTGATGTGCTGCCAGGAGGTTGAGACCGCTTTGTGCTTTTCCATTTTGTCGCAGAAGCGTTTAAGGCATGAGCGCCGTCCCTAAGGGACTTCGAATGAATGGTTGGTTTCGCCAGCCCCACGCTGAAGCGCGGGGCTAACAATCCCTTGCGCCTACGGCGCGCGCGACAGGCCTCTTAACAATCTTGTTGGTGCGAATGATCGGCACGGAAGGTTGAATCAAACCTTCTTCGCCTGCGCCCGTCAAACCATTGCGGCGGTGCTTTGGATTGCAAAGTGCACCACTCACCAACAGCAGCAATGGTCATTCGATACCCATTGAAGCGATATAATTCCGGTACCGGATCAAAAAGGAGATTCCAGTTAAAACACCCACTTTGCATCAGAATACTTTGCAGCACAAAGTCCTCGTCCTCGGTGGCGGCGTGGCAGGCTGCGCCGCTTCAATCGCGCTGGCCCGCAATAGACACCACGTCACACTGATCGAACGTGAGGCCACACCGCGCCATAGGGTCTGCGGAGAGTTCCTAAGCGGTGAGGCCCTTGAGGACCTGCACCTGCTCGGTGTAGACGTGGCCTCGCTTGGAGCCGTGCCCATCGACTACGTTCGTCTGGCTGCCGTAAGGCGCGCCGCGGAGGCTCCTTTACCTTTTCCCGCAAAGTCGCTGACGCGCAAGACACTCGATACAGCGCTCATCGCCGAGGCCGTCGCCGCGGGAGTCCGCGTAGAGCGGGGCCGCAGCGTGGAGGCACTCAGCCGCATGACATCCAGCGGCTGGCAAGCTACGCTCGACGACGGCACCATCCGCGAAGCTCCAACGGTCTTTCTCGCTACAGGCAAACAGGATCTCCGCGGCCACGGGCGTCCGAAGGACCCGCAGCGATGGGTGGCCTTCAAGATGTACTATCGCCTGGCTCCCGCGCAGGCAGCCGAGCTTGCGCGCGCCTCTGAGTTGATGCTCTATCCGGGAGGCTACGGTGGCATCCAGCCGGTTGAGGGCGGCATGGCAAACCTTTGCTGGGTGATGCAACAGCGGTATCTGGCACGCGTGGGTCATCGCTGGGAGAACTTCCTCGCGAAGATGCAGCAGGACTGTCCACACCTCGCGATGAGGCTTGCCGGTGCGGAGCCGCTGCTCGCCAAGCCGATCGCCATCACTCATATTCCGTATGGTTATCTCCGCCCTACATCGGAGAATGGGCTCTACTGCATAGGCGATCAGGCGGCTGTCGTCCCCTCGATCATCGGCGATGGCATATCGATTGCGCTGTATACGGCCCGTTGCGCCGTTACTGCCTGTCTAACGGGAGAACCGGCGCCGCTGTTCCAGGTTAAACTGCGGTCCGCGCTGCGCCTCCAGATGCGCCTTGCCGAACTGGCCGCCGATGGCTTGAATAACTCACCGGCACGCGCTGTATTACCGTTCTGCCTGAGGGTCTGGCCCGGCGTGATGAGCGTGACGGCTGCGCTGACACGCGTGGCCCATCATGCCGCTGCCGCTCCCATGCAGGCGGCTGAAATTTAGTTGAGATGACAAGACCTACGACCGGAGATTCAACAAAACGAGATGTCTTCACGGAGCTATACGGACTCCCACCCATCGGACAGAAACAAAGACGTCCGATGGATGGGGCACAGCCACCTGCGGTGGGGCAGACGCTCGCGGGAGGCTCGCAGGAGTTCTTCGTTTCCTAGAATGAAGCAAAAGTAGTTAGAACGCCATAGGAGAGATGAATGAAATCCTTCGCAGTCTTCGCCCTCGCTGTCGTGCTGGCTCCAGCCGCACTCGCTCAGCATCAGACCTTCGTCGTCAATCCCGATGCCAGCCAGGTAAAAGTAACGCTCAAAACGACGCACGAGATCGTGAACGGCGCGTTTCACATCCAATCCGGATCGATTGAGTTTGATCACGGCACCGCTAAGATGACGGGTTCGATAGTGGTCCTGGCCGGCAGCGGCAAAACCGGCAATGATAGTCGAGACAAAAAGATGAACAAGGACATACTTAAGGTGGAACAGTACGCAACTGTTTCCTTTGAGCCGAAG
>JBEKZG010000009.1:0-20400 GCA_049510095.1 Occallatibacter sp. | reverse complement strand
GCAGGTTTCAAAGACTTGCAGCGTATCCGGCGCCGCCACGCTCGCCCTGCTCGCCGTCTCCGTCACCTCGACGCTCCCGATCGGTCCGCCAATCGATGACGTGCCCAAGTCAAGCGTCAGTTCCGTTGCAAACACCTCCGCGCTCGCGTTCGGCGGGAAAGGAACCGTATTATAACCAATCGTTGAAGTCAGTTCCCGATCCGCTCCCACGTTCCACGGCGCGTAAAAGGTCAGTCCTGGATTCGGTGTCGTCACAGAGGCGATCGACGACGGAATCACAAGAATCTGTTCCGGCGTGATTGTCGTCGGGACCGGCGCAATATACGTAAAATCCCGGTACAGAGTGCTTTCGAACATGCACCCTCCCGAGCCCAAGGCAATGTAACTGGCCAGTGTTCCGGTTACGCAGTTGGGACCTGCGGAAACCTGAGCATGGGTTATAGAAGAAGCGAGCAGCGCGCTTGTGGCCGCAATCAGAAGTCTGGCTTTCATGTTGAATACCTCCGGGGGTTGAGATAAACAGCAGGCGCAACGTAACCCCCTCGATTGACCGCTGTCAATCTTTTTCTCTGTTCCACCGGTTAAAAATCGGTAACTGATTGATCGGTAAGCGTCGAGCCGCCGCAATATTGGTGCAATTGAAAACGTGTAGACCGAATCCGGCGCACCGCACCTCCACGCGGCGGCAATCGAATCAAACATGAAATCTCGTGCCGCCGGATGGAAGGGCACTGACATCCTGGATGATAAAATCACCCTGTAAAATCAAGGATTTCTGAGGCCGATCAAGTGTATTTGGAATTGCAACAGAGGCTGCGTGAACGCCTTCGCCAGGTATTGGACGCGAAGTACGGTATCAATATTGAGAATCTCCCGTTGGAGATTCCGCCGGATTTGCATTTCGGCGAGATGGCCACTCCCATTGCCTTTGAGCTGGCCCGCAAGCTTCGGAAAGCCCCCAAAATCATTGCCCAGGAAATCGTTGCCGCCCTCGCGCCGCTCGAAGGTTTCGAGGGATTTGAAGTCGCCGGCGCGGGCTACATCAACGCCCGCCTCGATCGTGCCGACTGCGTCCGGTTGGTCGCAAGCGGCGAGAGTCTTGTGCGCGTTTCCAGCGGAACCCATTCGCTCGTCGAGCACACCAGCATCAATCCCAACAAGGCCGCCCACATCGGCCACCTGCGCAACGCCATCCTCGGCGACACCTTCGTCCGCCTGCTCCGTGCATCCGGCCAGAAGGTGGACGTCCAGAATTACATCGATAACACCGGCGTGCAGGTAGCCGACGTCGTGGTCGGCTTTCTCCATTTGGAAGGCAAGTCCGCTGCGGAGGTCCGCCTGCTTCTCGAAGACCTCAAGCGTAACGGAGAGCGAATTGATTACTACTGTTGGGACCTCTACGCGCGCACCTCGCAGTGGTACGAGCAGGGAACCGAGGAAGAAAAGGCCGCGCATAAGAAGCTCCGCTATGCCACGCTGCACCAGATCGAGGAAGGCGGCAATGAGACCGCCGAAGTCGCGGAGTTAATATCGACGGCCGTCCTGCGCCGCCATCTTGAGACCATGCTGCGCCTGGACATTGAATACGACTTCCTGCCCCGCGAGAGCGAGATTCTCCACCTCAAGTTCTGGGATGCGGCCTTCGAGCAGATGAAGCAGACCGGCGTGCTCTACTTCGAGACCGAGGGAAAGAACAAAGGCTGCTGGGTCATGACTCGGCCCGGAGCTGAAGTGGCTGAAGACGCCCTCGATGAGGATGCCAAAGTTATCGTCCGCTCCAACGGCACGGTAACGTATGTTGGCAAAGATATCGCCTATCACTTATGGAAGTTTGGTCTCCTGGGCAAGGACTTTGGCTACCGGCCATTCTTCGGTTATCCCGATCGTGAATGCTGGATCTCGACCGTCTCAGGCGAAGAAGACCACCCGCATTTCGGCGGCGCGCATGCGATTTACAACGTCATCGATGTGCGGCAAAACGATCCGCAGGCAAACCTTGTGCAGGCGCTTCGAGGAATGGGATTCACCGAACAGGCGGATCGCTGCATCCATTTCGGCTATGAAAAGGTCGCGCTCACGCCCCGCTGTGCTCTCGATATGGGATACGAGGTGGCGCCGGAAGACCTCGAGAGCCCGTACATCCTCGTCAGCGGCCGCAAAGGCTTCGGCGTCAAGGCTGACGACCTGATCGATAGGCTCATCGCCGCCACGCGCGCCGAGGTGGACGCGCGCCAGACCGGACGCGACGACGTCGAGCGTCAACGCATCGCGGAACAAATCGCCATAGGCGCGTTGCGCTATTTCATGCTCAAGTTCACGCGCAATTCAGTCATCGCCTTTGATTTCAAGGATGCATTGAGCTTCGAAGGCGAAACCGGCCCCTACATCCAATACGCCGTAGTCCGCGCGCGCAACATCTTCCGCAAAGCGGGCATGGCTCCCGAATCCGTCCTCACCGGCTTCGCGGCCATCAACCCCGCCACTTATCTCGATGGCGAATCGGCTCAGGACATCTGGTCCCTCTGGCTCCGCGCCGCGCGCCGCACCCTGGTGCTGGAGCAATGTATAACTGCGTTGGAGCCGGCTTACTTAGCCAAACACGCCTTCCAGTTAGCCCAGGAATTCAATAACTTCTACCACAAACACCATATCCTCACAGAAGAAGATCCCGCGCGCAAAACATTCTTACTCGCCACAGCCGCTGTCGCGCTCCGCGAGTTAGTTGAGGTCCTGAGCTGGCTAGGCATCGAAAGCCCCGAGGCCATGTAAGAACGGCCTCCCGCCTCGGGAGCCAATGGCTAAGAACTGTGAGCCAGGAACACTGACAACTAACCACTGACCCCTGCCTTTCAGTAGCTCCGCACCCACTCCAGTATCGACCGCACCGCAAAGCCGCTCGGCCCGCGGGCGATGTACGGTTTCGATTCCTCAATCCATGCCATCCCCGCGATGTCCAGGTGAATCCACGGCGTGTCTTCCGCAAACACCTTCAGGAACTCCGCTGCGGTAATCGCGCCGCCATGACGTCCGCCGGTGTTCTTGATATCGGCAATGTCGCTCATGATCTGCTCGGCGTACTCCTCGCCCAACGGCAGCCGCCAAAACTTCTCGCCCGATGCAGCCAGCGCGGCGGCGAACTTCTCGTACGCGGCGTCGTCATTTGAAAAGCTGCCCGCATTCGCCGTTCCCAGCGCCACCACGCACGCGCCGGTCAGCGTTGCCGCGTCAATCAGATGTGTTGCTCCCAGTTGCTTTGCGTAACTCAGGCCATCGGCAAGCACCATACGCCCTTCGGCATCGGTGTTGATCACCTCAATCGTCTTGCCCGACATCGCTGTCTGCACATCGCCCGGCTTTTGCGCCTTGCCGTCAGGCATATTTTCCGCCGCGCACACAACGCAAATCACCCGCACTTTCGGCTTCAGCCGTGCAACTGCGCGCATCGCGCCCAGCATAGCCGCACCGCCCGCCATATCGTACTTCATCAACTCCATCTTTTCGGCCGGTTTAATGCTGATGCCACCCGTGTCGAACGTGATCCCTTTGCCCACCAGCCCGAGCACCGGTCCCTCGGTCACGCCCTCCGGCTCATAGCGCAGCACAATCAGCGCCGGCGGTTCGTCGGACCCTTGCGAGACGCTCCAGAAAGCGCCCATCTTCAGGTCGTGCAGCTTGTCGGTGGAGTAGACCGCGAATTTCAGCCCGGCCTGCTCGGCCATCTGAGCCGCGCGCTGTCCAAGAACCGTCGGCGGCAGCTTGTTGCCCGGTTCGTTGACCAGCGAGCGTGTAAAATTCTGGCTCTCGCCCACGATGACGCCCTCGTCCAGCGCAGCCTGTAGCGAGTCCCGCTCCGAACTCGCCGGCGCTGCCAGAGTGAACGACTGAACGCTCTGGTCCTTGCGGTCGCTGCGATAGGTATCCGGGTCGAAATCTCCCACGAGTGCGCCCTCTACCGCTGCCCGCGCACAAGGCTCCGTCGGCAGCAATTCAGACTCCGGCAGAGCGAGCACCAGTTCGCGAATCCCACGCGGTTTGGCAAACCGCACCGCCGTTCCAGCAGCATTGCGCACGAGGCTGACGGTGGCCTTGGCCTCCTTGCCCAGCCCCACAATCAGCAAACGCTTGGCGGCCAATCCGGCGGGTGCGTGCAGCAGCAGCGTCTCGTTGGCGCCGGCTTTGAATTCGCCGCTTGCCAGGATGGCGGCTGCGGCGGACTTGACCGCCTCGTCCGTGGTCAAGAGGATGGGCTGTGGCTTGGCGTCGGAGGCTTTCGCGGTCTGCGTATCAACGGCAAGGACGGCCAGGAGTTCGGTTTCAATTTCAGCAAGTTTTGCGAAAGACAAATCGGTGCGCATAGGGTTCATTATTTCATTTTTGAGAGGGATCAACGGGCCCGAGGTCCCGACTGCCTTCAACATGTCACGAAATAAGATTATGTCATATAGCTAGAATATGACACAATTAGAGAGGAGGTGAAAAATGGGATCGACTATCACTAAGCCAACCAACGCAAGCAGCAAGATCAATCAGAACGGCCGCATTGTGATCCCAGCCGCTATTCGCGAGCAGATGGGACTCAGCCCAGGCGACACTCTCTTTATGAGCGTGGAGGGGGATGTATTGAAGCTGGAATCCCATAGGGCTCGGGTCCGCCGCGTCCAGGAGGAATTCAAGAAATACGTCAAACCGGGCGAAATGCTGATGTCGGACCAACTCATCGCGGAACGCCGCGAAGAAGCACGACGCGAGATGGAGGAATGGCTTGGTTAAAGCCTCCGTTTTCGACTCCTCGGCGGTGTTGGCGGCGATTTTCAGCGAGCCGGGTGCTGAGAGAGTCGTTGACCTTTTGGACGGGGGATTGCTCAGCACGGTAAATCTAACTGAAATTCACACGCGATTGCTCGTCGACGGACGGTCACCCGAACGTGCTTGGAATAGCATCGGTACCCTGGGGCTCTATCTGTGCACATTTGACGATGCGCAGGCTCGGACCGCGGCGGAGATGATTTCAATCACCAAGCCCTTCGGGCTGTCTCTCGGCGACCGCGCCTGCTTCGCGTTGGCGATTGAGCGAAATGCCAAGGTCTACACCACGGACAAGGCCTGGAAGAATCTCTCTCTGGGAGTTGAGGTTGAAGTGATTCGATGATTTCGATCTACAATCGCCCGGATGTCCATTTTGTGTTGCGAAACTCACGCGTGGGGTTTGCTATGAACAAGTGCATCGAAAAGGCTTATCAGCCCGCCGGATTCATTCTGCTGGGCGCCTTGGCCGGATCAGGGCTGACGTTGGCCGTCCAAGGAAAACTGTCGACGCCAGACATGGTCGACGGAATGCTGTGTCTGTTCGGGCTTTTGATTTTCGTGGCTAACGGGCGGAGAAACAAAGCGACGTATTTTCTCGGGATCTGTTTGCTCGGGGCTGGCAACGCAGTTGGATTCGCGATGCGCGGAAAGGTGCTCGGTGCGATTGTCTTCACAGTTTTCGCTTCGATTTACGCAGGCTCAGCATGGTTTGAACACGGTAAGCAAAGGAAAAAGCGTGCCGAAGAGATCGCCCAATCGGTCTGAATGCCGCAGCCAATAGCGAAGAAGAAACTCAGGCCCCTACCGCCCCATCTTATGCTTACTAGCATTGATAGCCGTGCGCGCTTCCCGGTCAGCTTCCCGCCGCTTCTCGGTCTCCCGCTTATCCCAGTCCTGCTTGCCCTTTGCCACGGCCAGTTCGCATTTGACCCGTCCGTTACGGAAGTAGAGCCGGGTGGGGATGAGCGTATGCCCCTTGATCTGCGTCTTGGAGAGTAGCTTGCGAACCTCTTCGCGGTGCAGCAGCAGCTTGCGCGTCCGCGTTGCATCGTGGTTGGCTATGTTTCCATGCGAATAAGGACCGATATGCACGTTCAGCAAAAATGCCTCCCCGTCCTTGATCAGGCCGTAGGAGTCTTTCAGGTTGGCCTGCCCTTCCCGTATCGACTTGACCTCAGTCCCGCGCAGCGCCACTCCGGCTTCGAATTTCTCCAGCAGGAAGTAGTTGTGGCTCGCGATTCGGTTCTGGGCGGCGTCTCGCTCCCCGGCGGCCACGGGGTCGCGCGGCCGGGCCGGCTTCTGCGTGCCGGTGGCTGGCTGCTGAACGATCATATGGCTGGTTTGGCGGGCCATTTCGATGCATCCTCGAATTTTAATCGTAACATTTGCCAGCTTTTCACCGCGGGTGTGTGTGCCAGCCGGCAGGCAATGGAGCTTTGTTAGAATGAGGCATCGCCGGTTGCGGAAAATCGCCATTGCGAATTGTGTCAGGAACCCCGTCACGGGCAGCCAAGGCCGCCCGCTTGAGCCCACTACGGAAAGCGGGCAGCTTACGACCCATTGGAGTTCGATGAACCGCCGCGTTGCACCTCAGGCTGCCTCCGGAGCCGGACTTTTCAGATCCGTTCTTTCCGGCTCATTTCTACTTGCGCTCGTCTTCGGTCCGGCTCTCATCGGCCTGTCGAGCGTCTCCTTGCACGCGGAGTCGGCCAGTTCCGACTACAAGCGCGGTCAGAATGCCGAGGCGCGCGAGGATTACGACGCCGCCGTCGATTTCTACCAAAAGGCCTGCACCAAGGCGCCCAAAGATGTTACCTACCGCACCTCGTTTTACCGGGTGCGGGTCTCGGCCTCCGGGGCGCACCTGTCCAAAGGCCGTAAACTACTCCAGGCGGGCGATGAGCAAGGCGCGCTGACTGAATTCCTGCATGCCGCCGAGGTCGATCCCAGCAACGAGGCTGCCCAGCAGGAGATTGCCCGGGTTCGCCAAAAGCACGGCGAGGTATCGCCGCAGACCGAGACCAGCCTTCCCCAGGCGCCAGGAACTGAGGATGAACTCGCATCGATGGGCTCGCCGGTTCAGCTCAGACCGGTTTCCGATGAGCCGCTAACCCTCCACATGACGGAAGATGCCAAGGTGATCTATCAGGCCATCGGCAAGGCTGCCGGCATCAACGTCCTCTTTGACCCGGATTACACCGCGAAGCGCGTCCAGGTCGACCTGAACAATGTCTCGCTCCTCGATGCCCTGCGCATTGCAGGCACCATGTCCAACACTTTCTGGCGTCCCGTCACTTCTAACACCATATTTGTTGCCGCTAACACTCAAGCCAAGCGCCGTGAACAGGACGAGCAGGCCGTACAGACCTTCTACCTGAGCAATGCCTGGCAGCAGACCGACCTGACCGACGTGGTGCAAGCCATCCGCAACGTCCTGGGCGGCAATCCCAGCTTCAAGGTCTATCAGGTGCCCAGCCAGAACGCCGTGGTCGTCCGTGGTTCTCCCGACGAACTCCTCATGTCGCAGTTGCTGATCGACGACCTGGACAAAGCGCGCGCCGAAGTGGTCGTGGATATCGCCGTGCTTGAGGTCAGCAAGAATTGGGAGAAGACCATCGGCATTGAGTGGCCCAACAGTGTTGGTGTCGCCATTCAGCCGCCCAATTCGACCAGTTCCACAACTAGCACCACCGGCACCACCACTGGTACAAGCTCCGCCACCCCCACGCTCTACAGTCTGGCCAACCTGCAGGCGACGGACTTTGCCGTGACCATCGGTTCCGCCACCGCCAACCTGCTGCTCAGCGATTCGAATACCAAGATCATTCAGAACCCCCGGATTCGCGCAACCGACGGGCAGAAGGCCACCTTGACGGTCGGTGAGAAAATCCCCGTCGCCACCGGATCGTACCAGACGGGCGCGGCCACGGCGGTTGTCAGTTCGCTGGTCAACACACAGTTCCAATATCAGGAAGTGGGCGTCAAGGTGGAAATGACCCCGTCGATACACTTTGACCGCGATATAACCCTGAAGATCAAGATCGAGGTCTCTTCCGAGGCCGGCTCATCCACCATCAGTGGCGTGACCGAGCCGATCATTGCCCAGAATATCGTGGATCAGGTGATCCGTCTGCGCGAGGGCGAGGCCAGCATCCTGGGCGGCATCAAGCAGACTCAAGACGAGGTCAGCTGGACGGGCATTCCTGGGTTAAGTTCGATACCCTTCCTTAAGTACTTATTCGGCTCCAAGGATCACACCATTCAAGACAGCGATCTTGTCTTTCTGGTAGTGCCGCACATCGTTCGGACACAGTCTCTCGACAAGGCGAATCTGCGTACCGTCGATCTCGGCGTTGGCCAGACAATCGAGCTCCGCCGCATTCCTGTTCAAAGCCCCGACGGAGCGGAGCCGGGCGCGGGTTCATCCCCAGCCCCCGCCGCCGCTCCGGTTCGGCCCGTGCCTGCACAGTCCACGGTGGGCACCGTTCCCGGCCAAAGCGCCATGGCTGCGGCTCCGGCGGCGCTCAAGCAGTTGGATGACGCCGCGAATGCAGGTTCCTACGCCGCCAACGCCAGCCGTCCGCCGGATATTCGGAACCCCGCGCTCCCTGCCGCTCCCCCGCCCCCGCCAGGTTCCAAGGCCCCCGTTCATCCCATGCCGGTGAATCTGATACTCAATGGACCATCCGTACCGCTCAGCGTCGGATCCACTTTTATGGTTCCGGTCGGGATCACCGGCGGCACGGATATCGCATCGGTAGCCACGCAGATTCACTACGACCCCGCAAAGCTCTCGCTCGTGAATGTCAGTGCGGGCAACTTCCTCAATCGCGGAGGGCAATCCGCGGACCCAATCCACCTCGACGACGGCAAAGGCACCCTTACCGTGAATGCATCCCGTCCGCCGGGCGCCCCCGGCGCAAGCGGCCCCGGCGTAGTCTATGTCGTGAGCTTCCAAGCCAAAGCCGCGGGTGAGAGCGTTTTGGTCCTTGGTCAGATGGGCGTCGCGGACAGTGCCCACAACTCGGTGCCCGTTCAGGGCTCGCAACTCAGAATTGTGGTGAAATAAACCCATGAGCGCGTCAACCGTCAGATCGGATTCTCTTGCGGCGCCTCTCGAGCCGATCGGGAGTGGCCCCGCTTCCGAGCCTTGCCCTGAGCCGGATCCTGAGCGCTTCCGGCGCAGGGCCCGTGAGCGGGGTCTTACCCTGGTTGAGCTCATCGTCACCGTGGCCATTCTTTCCATCCTTGCCGCGTCGGCCGTTCCCGTTACCCGCTTCCAGGTCAAGCGCCTCAGGGAGCGCGAGCTGCGCCGCGACCTCTGGGAAATGCGCGACGCCATCGATGCCTACAAGGATGCGGCCGACAAGCACGCCTTCCAGACCAAGGTGGACACCCAGAACTACCCACCCGACATGGAAACCCTGGTGAACGGTGAGGACGTGCAGGGCAAGAAGCTGAAGTTTCTCCGCAGGATTCCCGTCGATCCCATGACCGGCAAGGCCGAGTGGGGTTTGCGTTCCATGCAGGACGACCCCGATTCGACCTCCTATGGCGGGCAGAGCGTCTTCGATGTTTATTCAAAGTCGGATGGCACAGCCCTGGACGGCACGAAATACTCCACCTGGTAGGGTGACAGAGGAGTTAGCGGGATTAAAGGAGTTAGGCAGTGTCTGACGAATACCAAACCGGCAGGCTTTGTATCGGGGCATGACTTTAGTCGTGCCGAAAAGGCCCAAGAATATGAGCGGGCATGGCTCTCCACTTGTCGAGCGCTTGATCGATTCGTCGGACACTACCTGGAGGAGTTAGCAAATGCAAAAGCACGATCAAGACGAATGCCGCCCGTTTCCGCAATGCAGCGCTGACTCCGCCAACACGAGCGAAGCGCAGCCGGCGCCGCTAACTCCGCTCATCGCGTACGAGAGGTATTTCTATGCGCACAATGCGTAAACAGCACGCGGGCTTTACCCTGATCGAGCTGATGATCGTGATGGCGATCATTGGTGTGCTGGCGGTGATCGCCGTGCCCAGTTATATCAGCGCCATCCGCCATGCCCGCGAAGCGGCGCTCCGGGAAGACCTCCACATACTGCGCGACGCCATCGATTCCTATACCATGGACAAGCAGAAGGCCCCGCAGTCTCTGGACGATCTCACCCAGGATGGCTACCTGAAGAGCATTCCGGAAGACCCGATGACCCACAGCAAAGATAGCTGGGTAACCAAGACCAGCGAAGCCATGTATTCGCTCGATGAGACCGACTCTGGCATCGACGATGTTAACTCCGGCTCCGATGAGACGGGTTCCGACGGCCAGCCGTATAATACTTGGTAACCCCGAAAGAGAAAGCACACGCAATGACTGCTCGACGAATGTATGGTCTCTTGCTGCTTTTGGTATCCATCGCCGCGGTTCCCAGCTATCTGTCTGCGCAAGCCCCGAAAATTTCTGCGCAAGCCCCGAAAATCATCACTCTCAAAATGTTGGATTCCCGCAGCGGCAAGCTCATTGAGACTTCGGATTTTCTCATCCAGGTCGACCACAAGGATGGCGTTTACGGCAATTGGGTGGACCTGAATGAAGACCACACAGGAAAGCTGACCCTCCCGCCGAATGCCTCTGTTTTCGCGGTCCAGGCCAAATACAACGCAACCACTAATATCTACATCGATTGCGACAGCGTAAGAGACAAGCCGGTTCCGCTTTTGCATTGGTACGCGGTTTCCGAGATACTCACCTCAGGTGTTGTTGCGCCCAACGGCTGCAGCAAACACACCGCGGTCGCAAAGCCCGGCCAGTTTGTCTTCTTCGTTCGGGAGCGAAACTGGCGCGAGCAGATAAAGGACTTCGGGGAGTAGAGCTATCGCGGCTCCATGCACGGCACAGGCAATTCACCCTTGTTCTCCTCCGGCGCTGCCCATTCACAGGAGATGAAGCCGTGCCCCATCCGACCTCCCGGAGGGAGGGAACGATATTGGCCCAGGATGGAGTCCGCTCTCGCGGACGCAATCCTGGGTTGAAGTTTCTCAATTGTCCCCCGTCCCGTAGGGCCGGGGCGAATGTGCTTGATTCCTAGGCGATCGATGATTGACTCCAGCGGACCTGCCGTCCCCATCTCCACCACCCTGCAGGCCTTTCTCGCCCGTGCCGAACGCTATTATGCGGGCCTGATTGCAGAGGTCGTGACTCCCGGCTCCGCGCCGGATGAGGATCCGGGCCTTGGCGGCCAGCTTCTCTATGCGGGCCAACTCGATACGCACGGGCGCAGACTCATAGTTGCCGCCAACATTGCCGGCGCTGCCACCTTGGCCGCCACTGTAGACGAAGCCGTCCAGAAGCAGGCCTTCCGCGACGGCGTTGTCGATTTCCTGGTCACCTCGCTCGACGAAGCCCTGCGCATCCTCAAAAACCAGCTTCGCAAGCGAGAGACGGTTGCGGTGTGCGTGGCCCAGGCGCCCGAGACTGTGCAATTGGGGATGCTGGAGCGCGGCGTCCTGCCCGATCTCCTCCGCCCTACCGATGAATCCTCACCGAATTCGCCGTTCGTCGTCCAGGGAGCGCGCCAGATCCTGATTCCCACACTGGACGAGAATTCGGCGCTGCTCACCTGGCGCGTCGCCGCCTCGCCGGCTCAATGGCTGCCCAGGCTGGACGCCATCGCCCTCGAATGCGTTCCACCGGAGAACTGGCCTGCCCGCCGCTGGCTTCGACTTGCTCCGCGCTACCTCGGCCGTCTCGCGCAGGGAACGCGCCTGCTTTCCTGCGACCGAGCAATCGCCGCGGACTTCATTGAGAGAGTGCGCGGCCTGGTCGAGAGCGGCGTGATTGCTATTCCGGTAGAAATGCAACTGCGTGTCCCAGGCCCGCAACCGGAGCGCAGTTTCCGTTTTGAGAAGTCGTAGCGATTAGCCCGTGACGAAAGCCGCGTTTTGAAAGGGCACGACTTGAGTCGTGCCGCAAGTAGCTGAAAATAAAGATTGGCTTTAGCCGCTGAGGGATGTTCTTCTACGAATCTGGACTTTCACCGCAGGCTCCTATGCAAGGCCAGTCGTTCGCCGATTTTTACAGCACTTTGCCGATGATTAGCATCTTTCGGCGCATGATGGTCAGTAGTGGAGAGATATCAGTGAGAGACCGAACCCGCAGTCCAGGCAAAAAATGACCCCACCCCCCACCCCCCTCTCGCCCTTTCGTTGATAACAAACAACTTAGGCGCACTGTTCATTTGAGGCCACAGAAAACAAACAACTTACAGGCGAACAAAAGTCGCAAAACGGACAAAAACGGCCATTTTGACCCACTTTTGAGCCTATGGAGCATACACTTTGTTGAGGCATCGTTGACTAGCTGACTAGCTGACCTGCTGATTAGCTCACCAGCTCGCCCGCCAACTCAATCCGCGCCCAAAGCTCCTTGATCCCGTAGCCAGTTTTGGCCGAAACTGGAATCACCTCGTCCAGTTCCAGCCCCTTTTTCAAGGCGGCCAGGTTCCGCGTCCGCTCATTGCCGCTCAATCGGTCAACCTTGGTCGCCACCACCGCAAAGTCCCGCTCGGCGGCTCGCAGCCAGGCAATCAATTGCAGATCACCCTTCTGCACAGGAACGTTCGAGTCCACCAGGCAAACGCAAAGCTTGAGCGTAGTGCGGATTGCGAGGTAAGGTTCAATAAACGCCGGCCAGCCCGCCGAAATCGACTTGGAAATTTTGGCGTAGCCATATCCAGGCAGATCGGCAAACATCAGCTTCCGCCGCTGGCTCTGGTCCAGAAGCGCAAAGAAGTTGATGGCCCGCGTGCGTCCCGGCGTTTGCGAAACCCGCGCCGCCTTTTCGCCCACAAGCGCGTTCAGCAAGCTCGACTTGCCCACATTCGATCGCCCCAGAAACGCAATCTCCGGCACATCCGGAGCAGGGAACTGTTCCGCCGACAACACCGAAAGCAGAAACTGCGGGGTATAGTGCATAGGCACTTTCAGGAAGCTCGATGATCGGTGGGCGGCCTAAGTATCTTCCGCCGCGGCGGATGAGATTTGGGGAAACTGGCGAGCGCCGTCATTTTCAGGATACAGGAACCGGCTCAAGGAAGGTCCTTTCAATCCGCGGCAGCCGCAGCCCAAGCGTTGTCCCGCGCAGGATCATGAAACAAATGAAGGCGCACCACAAGCCGTTATTCCCGAACCACTTCGCCGCCGCCGGCAAATGCCCGGAGAGCACCGTGTCCGCTTCGGAGAGCAGCGGCTGCGTCAGGTTGGAAAGAATCAGGGGAATCGCCAGCAGGAAACCCGCCGGTACCAGTAGGCCATTGAGAAGATTGTAACGGGGACGAACTGGATGCTCGTCCCCAAGATTCTTTACTGCGGCGCGGGCACGCTCGTTCCCAACTCCGCAGGCGGCACGGCCAATACATCGGCATCAGCGGGCGTCAGCGCTTGAAGCGGGCTTTCCAGCGCCAGTGTCAGCACCTCGTCCATCTGATCCACAAAATGCATCTTCATGCTGTTCTTGATGTTGTCCGGCAACTCGGCAATATCTTTCTCATTGGCTCGCGGCAAAATCACTTCGAAGATTCCCGCCCGCAGCGCGGCCAGCAGCTTCTCTTTCAATCCGCCAATCGCCAGCACCTTGCCTCGCAGCGTGATCTCGCCCGTCATCGCGATATCGCGCCGCACTGGAATCTTGGCCAGAGCGCTCGCCAGCGCCGTCGCCATCGTGATGCCCGCCGACGGGCCGTCCTTGGGAATCGCGCCCTCGGGTACATGCAGATGCAGGTCAACGTTGCGATAAAACTCGCGCGTCAATCCCAACGCCTGCGCCTTGCCGCGAATGTAGCTGAGCGCGGCCTGCGCCGACTCCTGCATCACGTCGCCAAGTTGTCCTGTAATCGTGAGCTTGCCTTTGCCGTCCAGCACCTGCACTTCCGTGGTCAAAATGCTGCCGCCCACTTCCGTCCACGCGAGGCCAGTCACCAGGCCCACTTCGCTCTTCTCATGTACTTCGGAGTCGCGGTACCGCGCCACGCCCAGAAACTCGTGGATGTTCGCAGCCGTCAGCTCTTCCTTGTGCTTTGCGCCCGACTTGACCACCTTGCGCGCCACCTTGCGGCACACGTTGCCGATCTCGCGCTCCAGGTTGCGCACGCCCGCCTCGCGCGTGTAGTAGCGAATGATCTCCAGAATCGCATCGTCGGCAAAGACAATATTCTTTTCGCTCAGCCCGGTCTGCTCGCGCTGCTTCTTGACGAGATACTGCCGCGCAATCTCCAGCTTTTCCTGCTCGGTGTAGCCCTGCAAGCGCAGCACTTCCATGCGGTCCTGCAGAGCCGCCGGTATGGTGTGCATCACGTTGGCCGTGGCCACAAACAGCACCTGCGACAGATCGTAATCCACGTCGAGATAATGGTCCTGGAATGTCGTGTTCTGCTCCGGGTCCAGCACTTCAAGCAGAGCCGATGCCGGGTCCCCGCGGAAGTCCGAAGCCATCTTGTCCACTTCGTCCAATAGGAAAACCGGGTTCTTGGTCCCCGCCTTCTTCATGTGCTGGATGATCTGCCCCGGAAGCGCGCCAATGTAAGTCCGGCGATGCCCGCGAATCTCCGCTTCGTCGCGCACGCCGCCGAGCGAGAGCCGCACAAATTTGCGGCCTGTGGCTTTTGCGATGGACATGCCCAACGAAGTCTTGCCGACGCCGGGAGGTCCGGCGAAGCAAAGGATGGAGCCTTTGGGATTTTTGACGAGCTGGCGCACGGCGAGGAACTCGAGAATCCGTTCCTTTATCTTCTCCAGTCCATAGTGGTCCGAGTTCAACACTTTTTCCGCGTAATCAATAGACCGCGTTTCCTTCGACCGCTTCTTCCACGGCACGGCCAGCAGCCAGTCAATGTAATTGCGGCTCACGGTCGACTCGGCCGACATGGGCGGCATCGCTTCCAGTTTTTTTAATTCTTGAATCGCCTTGTCCAGCACTTCCTTTGGCATGCCCGCGGCTTCAATCTTCTTGCGCAGTTCGTCGAACTCGCTCTTTTCGCCCCGGCCCAGTTCCTTCTGGATCGCCTTGATCTTCTCGTTGAGGTAGTACTCTTTCTGCGCCCGCTCCATCTGCCGCTTCACACGCGATTGAATATTGCGGTCCAGATCGAGCTTTTCAATCTCAATGTCCAGCACATCCGCAATCCGCGCCAGTCGCGCCGCCGGGTCGAAGATCGCGAGCAACTCCTGCTTCTCTTCAATCCCAAGTTGCAGGTTGGCGGCAATGGTGTCGCTCAGCTTGGCCGGCTCGTCCATGCGCACTGTGGCGATAATCGTCTCGTAGTTCAGGCTTTGCTGCAGCTTCACATACTGCTCAAAAAGCCCGGTCACACGCGTCATCAACTGCTCCACGGCCGGGGTCATCTCGAATTCCTTCTTGCCCGTGCGCACCGTGGCCACAAAAAAGCCGTCGCGGTCATTCACCTCGGTAGACTTGGCGCGCTCCACGCCCTCCACCAGCACCTTGATATTTCCATCGGGCATCTTTACGCTCTGCACAATGTTGCAGATCGACCCAACCTGGTAAATCTCTTTCGCTTTTGGCTCGTCGATCGAGGCATCGTGCTGCGTGGCGAGAAAGATCTTGCGGTCACCGTTCAGCGCCTCTTCGAGAGCCCGCACGCTTGACTCGCGGCCCACCACGAACGGCGTCATCATGTAGGGAAAAATCACCATGTCCCGGATGGGCATCATGGGCAGCTTGCGCGGCTCGGACTTATCGCGGGATGCGGTCATAGTGCCCCCCTGCGCATTGGACGCTCTGAATTACCTTCGGCTGCGCGGCTGATTTCACTTCTCATGTTGGAATTGTACAGCGGAATGCGGTTGTGGACAGGGCTTTGTGCAGGCACAGTCCACCCACGTAAGAATTGAAACCTGAATGTTGAACCTGGATTCCGAGGGACGGAATCCAGGAAAGAATCAGCCCGCTTTTTCCAGCAGACACAGCGAGAGGTCGCGCCGCTCGACCATGTCGCTCGTGATCTCCAGGTCGCGCACGCGCTTGTTGTTGGGCAGGTGATACATCAGGTCGAGCATCAGCTCTTCCAGGATCATGCGCAGTCCGCGGGCGCCAACCTTGCGCGCCAGTGCCTCGCGGGCTATCGCGCCGATCGCGTCCTGCGTAAAGTGAAGCCGGACGTTTTCGTACTCCAACAGGCGCTGATATTGCTTGATTATTGCGTTGCGCGGCTTGGTCAGGATCTCGATCAGCGCCGGCTCGTCCAACTCGTCCAGAATGCCCATCACCGGGAGCCTGCCCACAAACTCTGGAATCAGGCCGTACTTGATGAGATCTTGCGGCTCGGTCCTGCGCAGTAATTCCGTATCGCGATGCGAACGGGTGGTCGCCTCGGCTTCTGTATCGGTAGCCTTGAAGCCCAATGCTTTCTTGCCCACGCGCCGGCCAACCACACGCTCTAGTCCCACAAACGCCCCGCCGCAAATGAACAGGATATTCGTGGTGTCCACCGCGGTAAATTCCTGGTGCGGATGCTTGCGTCCGCCCTGCGGAGGCACGTTCGCCACTGTGCCTTCCAGAATCTTCAAGAGCGCCTGCTGCACCCCCTCGCCGGAGACATCGCGGGTAATGGACGGGTTCTC
Source organism: Occallatibacter sp. (assembly GCA_049510095.1). GTDB lineage: Bacteria > Acidobacteriota > Terriglobia > Terriglobales > Acidobacteriaceae > Telmatobacter. Next base: position 3,966 of record JBEKZG010000009.1, on the reverse strand, counting down.
GTCCTTGCGGCCGATCTTGTCGATCTCGTCAATGTAAATAATGCCCTGTTGCGCGCGCGTCACATCGCCGTCAGCAGCCTGCAACAGCTTCAGAATAATGTTTTCGACATCCTCGCCCACGTAACCGGCCTCGGTCAGCGTGGTCGCATCCACAATCGCAAACGGTACATCCAGCATCTTTGCCAGCGTATGCGCCAGCAGCGTCTTCCCGGAACCCGTCGGCCCAATGAGCAGAATGTTGCTCTTCGCCAACTCCACTTCGTTGTTGCGCATGCGGTTCATCTGGATGCGCTTGTAGTGGTTGTATACGGCGACGGCCAGCTTCTTCTTGGTCTGGTCCTGCCCAATCACGTAGTCGTCCAGAAAGCTCTTTACCTCCTGCGGCTTGGGCAGGTGGCCGGCGGTGGTGGCCGGAGTAGCGTCGCCGCGATCGTCCTCGAGAATCGAGTTGCAGACGGCTACGCACTCGTCGCAGATGTACGCGCGAGGATAGTCGCTGGGCGACGAGATCAGCTTGGCAACCGCGTCCTGCGACTTATGACAGAACGAGCAGCGCAGTGCTTCTTCAGGTCCCGTGCGCGTTTTCATGGTGTTACTCCCTCTTGGACGACGTTAGCTCCACTTGCTTCTTACGTTCTCGGCCTGTCGATAATCTCATCGACAATACCGTATTCCTTCGCTTGTTGTGAGTTCATGATGAAATCCCGCTCCACATCGCGTTCGATGCGGTCCAGCGGCTGCCCGGTGTGCTTGGCCATCAGGTTGTTGGTAATTTCGCGGATACGCAGAATCTCGCGCGCGTGAATGTCGATATCCGTGGCCTGCCCGCTCAACCCACCCATGGACGGCTGGTGGATCAGGATCCGTGAGTTCGGCAGCGCGAACCGCTTGCCCTTGGTGCCTGCCAGCAGCAGAAACGCTCCCATGCTGGCCGCCTGGCCAATGCAATACGTGACCACGTTGTTCTTGATGAACTGCATAGTGTCGTAAATCGCAAGGCCCGCGGTGATGGAGCCACCCGGTGAGTTGATATAGAGCTGAACATCCTTTTCCGGGTCTTCGCCGGAGAGGAACAGCATCTGCGCCACAATCAGGTTGGCTACCTGGTCGTCAATAGGCGTGCCGAGAAAGATGATGTTGTCGCGAAGCAGACGGGAATAAATGTCGTAGGCGCGCTCGCCTCGGCTCGTCTGCTCAACCACCATGGGGACCAATGCCATTGAGTGCTTCTCTCTCCGTTGGGGACCCGCTCTCCCCATTTTGTGACAGCCTCGCCGCTATTATTTCGCCGCGGCTCGCCTCATCCCTGTGATCTGCCGCACTATGCAGGCAGACGTTCGTAAAGCAAACTTGCAGTTTTCTCGCGTTTAAGTTGTTCCCGGATTCTAGCCAGTCCGCCGTCCTCCGTCAATCGCACTTTCAGGGTATCCGCCGGTTCTCTCGACTGCAGAGCGGCCATTTGCAATTCGTGGTCCAGTTCCTCATCGCTAACGCTGATCTTTTCCTCATAAGCAATGCGGTCCAGCAGAATGGAGGCTTTTACCTCGGCAATCGCGCTATCCCGCTGCGCTCCCCGCAACCGGTTGAAGTCCAGTTTGCGCATCTGGTCGGGCTCCATGCCCTGTGCCGCCAGGGCGCGCAGGCCGCGCTCCAGCCGCGAGTCGATCTGCTCCTGTACCAGCGTCTCGGGGACCGGGAACGGGAACCGCTCAATCAAAGCCGCCATCAGCCGGTCCTTGGTCTCGCCTTCCACGCGGCGCCGTTTACGGCTGGTCAGATGTTCGCGAATCCGCGTTTCCAGGTCGGCCAAGCTCTCGTAGGCACCCAGCTCTTGGGCAAAGTCGTCGTCCAGCACCGGCAGTGTGCGCTTCTTGATTGCCTTCACTTCCACATCGTAGGCCACGGTCTTGCCGGCCAGCTTGGCCTCTGCATAATCAGCTGGATAGATGACCTCAGCCTTCAGTTCCTGGCCAGGCTTTGCCCCTCGCAGAACGGTCGAGAAGGCCGCCACGGTATCCTTGCCGCCAATCTCCACCAGCGTGTCTTCGCCAGAAATCGGAGCCGCATCGGCTTCGCCTTCAATCTCACCTTTATAGGTAATCTGCGCCCAATCGCCGTCTACCAGAACCCGGTCTTCCTCAACAGGCTCAATAGTGGCGCGCGACTCGCGCAGGTGCTCCAGTTCGTGAGTAAACTCTTCTTCCGTAATCTCCACTGCAGGCTTCTCCACCGTCACGCCCTGGTAGCCGTCGATGGAGAAAGCGGGAATGAACTCAAAAACGGCTTTCACATGCAGAGGAGCACCGTCTTCAACCGTCAGTTCTGTCACTTGCGGCTGACCCACTGGCGTCACGCCCAGATCGCGCACCGCTCTGTTGAAGCGTTCCGGCAGCAGGCCGTCAATCACGTCTTTCCGAATCTCGGTGGCAAAACGGCGCTTGACGATGCTCTCCGGCACCTTGCCGGCCCGGAAGCCGGGGATCTTGGCATATCTCCGGTAATTGCTGACTACTTTTCCGTAGGCTTTGGAGACTTCTTCGGCGGGTACGTCCAGCACCAGTTCGCGCGTACAGTCAGGATTCAGTACAGGGCCATGCTGGTGTCCGTGGTCATGGCCTTCATGGCTGTGATCATGTTCGTGGGGGTGGGAGCCGTCATGCGCGGCTTCGGATATCCCCTCCGCCGAATCGGGTTGGGGGGTAGTTTCGAGGGTGTCGGTAGTGCTCAACGTTTTGCCTTCCGTGCCCGCCGCGGCGAGCCAAAACAAACTGCCGCCGGATTGCGATCTGCCGGATCGGCTTACGACCTCCCGGTAACGTGCCGCTATCAGCCCTTGGTTCTGGTTCTGGCGCTGCCCGCCATCTTTGGGGCCGCAAACCGCCATCAACCTGCATAAACTGATGCACTGGACCGTTTCGAGAACCCTTGCGGGCTTCGCGTGGCCGGGGAGTGTCTCATCTCATGGTAAGAGGGAATACTACAAAGGGTCAAACTGGCGTTCGCCATTCAGTAACCGTGCCGCACCGCCAAAGGCACGTTACTCTTCAGAGACCTAGGAGTTCAGGACCTATCGGCTTGCGAACGTAAGGCAGGAACCGGGGGTGCGCCGCTCCGCAATGGATGTAGTGCTCGCGTGCCTCCGATAAGCTGAGGGCGCCATTCACGGTCAGCCGGACATCCTTGGCGTCTTCGTCTTCCTGCCCGTCATCCTCCCACCAGCACACCGGGCACAATCCAAGCGCATCGGGCGCTTCCAACGTCTTGTAACCGCAGCAGGGGCAGCGAAAACGGGTCTGCACCAAAGTCTCCACATCGAAATAGACGGCAACATCAGCCTCGAAGTTTACCTGTAACTTTCCTTTGATACGCCCGGCGCTGCGGAGTTTCGCTTCCTGATTTCTGTTGCGGAACTGGTATAGTCGTGCTCACGCTCCCGGCCAATTCTTCAAGCGAGACCCCAGTTTTTCCCCGAAAGGATGGCAATATGGAACGTGACGACCGATTTGGAACTCGACTTCCCGGATCCTACCCCGCAGGAATGAGGTCGCAGGTCGGAGTGGTGCTCGCCGCCTTCATCGGAGTTGTGCTCTTCCTCTTCTATCCGCATCCTCCAGCCGGGGCGCCCATCAATATCCACCAGATGGCTGGGCTTTTCATCGGCATCGGGCTTTTTGCGCTCGCTATCGGCACAATCGCCCGGATCGTTTTCAAAGAGTAGGCTCCAGGAGGGAGTCAAAGATCATGTCGCGCCTGAGTTTTCGTTTCAATTGTCCGTTGAGCTTCTTCTTCTGCGGATTACTGTTGTCTATGCCCGCCGCACTGCTATCCCAAACCAGCCAGTTGCAGCCGGGTCCGCTGCGCGTAGCCATTGTTGGCCTTGAGCACGGCCACGTCGAAGGATTTCTTTCCGCCCTGCCCAAGCACAGCGATGTGGAATTGGTCGGCATTGCCGACTCCGACCCGGAT
>JBEKZG010000089.1:0-9810 GCA_049510095.1 Occallatibacter sp. | reverse complement strand
AGACAAGGTGCGGGCGTGGCGCTCAGCCACCAACCAGCGGGGCCCGTGGTGGAACGGCGGCGCTTCGCACATGAATGCCGCCTATCCGAAGTCCTGGTTCGACCGTATGGGGTTGGTTTCGTTGCTGGACGCTCGGCAACGTCTTACATCTGCTTCATGAACCGCCGGATGCCAAACGGCACGTCCTGTGGTGTGGGAGGACGGCGGGAGTGATCCCGCCTCCTACCCGATTAGTTGGTGAATGATTGGTTAGGGGAGGTCCGACAACATGGCCAGGCGCTCGACAGACGGAGAAAAATGCACCCAGGGGCTAAAGAGTGTGCGTGAGAACAGGCTGATGGAGCATGAAAGGCGACCGTTTTGAATCAAGGGCGGCAAGTTAGCTCACTTCGCGGCATAGCGAGTTAGCAAGTTGGCGCAAGGGTGAGTTCTCACGCAGACACTCAAGCCCATTCATAATTTGGGCCGTTTGCGGCACCCTTCGACTGCGCTCAGGGCAGGCTTTTGAAGTCGTGCCCTGACGCTTATCGTCTCTTCCGATGGGTTTTTTCGCCGCCGGTAAAGCCCACTCCTGCTGTGAGGATGGGAGTCTTGAACACATTTTCATTCAATTTCACCGCGACTCCACCGGTAGCGAATCCTGGCTCCGGATCAGGGGGCGGAGGTCCAAATCCTCATTTCTTGGCCATCCAAATCAATCGGTTACCAAGATTGTGATTTCCCCGGGCCGATCCATCAGCCATAGATCCCACGCCCCAGGAAATGGGTTCCCCAGGGGGCATGCCGGCAGGGCGCAGCGGGCCAGGGACTCATCCTAAGTCTTTATACGGAAAGGGTCTATCAATTCAGACGCTCACCAGGCATGCACCGCAAGAATTGAAGGCGCTCCCGTCTTTCCGTCGATCACACTCACCTTCAGAACAGCCTCGATATTCCGGGAGTTCAAGTCAGTTCCTAATTGATCCCGAAGCAGTTGCATGTAATGCGGACTGCATGCAAATTCCGCTGCGGCTTCAGTTCCGTTCCGTCCTACTCCAGCCAGGACGACGACCCAGCTGTCGGTCGTATTGTCTCGATAACGAGCCAACAGTGCATAATCGTCCGCACTGGAATAGGGGAGGGAAGGGTCACGCACCCAGCGGACTTGAGGTTGCATCCGGTCAACAATCGCCTCAGCGGGCTCCGATTCAAAATGAAATCGCAAAGGCTCGAGTAAACGCAGCGACCATTGGTTGTTGAAAGCACCCAGCAGGATGAATGAGTGCTCACGGAGTTCCGTCAAGGGAGTTGCCCCCGCGGACTTGAGTTGCACTTGCACTCCGGAGCTTTGAAGCAGCCCGCTGACATGCGAAATGGCCGATGCTCCCTCCATGGAAACAAATGGATATTCGATATCCTTGCCGGCGGTAAGAGTTCCTGAAACCCTCTCCGGCGCGAAGACCACGCTTCCGGTGCACATCAGAATCGTCCGCTGGTCGTGCAACACAGGTCGCCAGAAATCATTCAAGGCGGTTTGAGAATTAGCGGTGCGATATTTCCAGCCAATTCCAATGATTGCAATCGCCGCCACAATGGCCGCGCAGGCCAGCCGAAACCGGCGCCTGAGGGTTGCTGTGTTTCGCCGAGGCGCGGAACCGGGGCTCACATCGATTGCAGGAGTCGGCGGAAAGGTCTGAGCCACCAGCGACCTGGTTGCAAACGGCTCTGGTTCGCGTAAGTGGTCAGCCTGGGCTGTGAAGAAGCGGTCATTGATGACGGGAGTTGCAACAAAGGCCGAATCGTCTCCCATCTCTTCCGGCTCTTCGGATCTATGCAGGAACTCAGGCACATAGGAGCCTGCGGGGAGCGAAATTCTGACTTGGGAGGCCCGGCCGAGTTCGTGGTAGTAGAGCGAAAGACGCTTTCGGACTTCTCCGGCGGTATAGCGGACAACTGTGTCTGCGTTTGTGTCGTATGCCGGCTGCCGGTCGAAGACGTCTACCCCCAGGGTCCGCTCCTTTAAGATATTCGACTTGCCCTCCAGGGTCTTTTCGACAATGTACTGGAGCAGGGCGGGGTAGCGTTTACTGCTGGAAAATTGCGGACTTGCCAGGACTTTCTTCAACTCGCGCAGGATCGCCTCACGCTCCTCCTTTGTCTGAGGATGCCAGGCATTCAGGCTTGCACTCACTCGATTCATAAGAATTGCAGGATGATACTCGCCGCTTTCGTCGGTTTGCAAGAACGTTTGACACAAGAAACTCGGGAGCTCTATATCGCTCATTTTGCAAAAGATATTTCCACCGTCTTGTGTCAAACGGTGAGTCACTTGTCAACTGTGCTCGCGAAGCCCATCATCAGGCCGTTTTCGCGAGGCGTTTAGAGATCTGCGGAAAAAATCGACAAGGATGTGACTCCACAAGGTGAAGTTTGACACAAAAGATCGAAGCAACAACAAATCGAGTTACTACTGAGGCGAGGTCCACTTGTTCGATTTATCCCGACGGCAATTCCTGTTGACTGCATCCTGTTCGGCTGCCGGAACCCTCCATTTGGCTCCGATACCAACGGCGGCCGCGGAGATTAACTCACCTCAAGAGGGACTTGTCGACTCGGCGCAAACGCTCGGTTCCGGATGGCATTGCCGCCAGGGCGAGATTTGCGGCATCTGTGAAGCTTGGTGCAGCGATCAGGGTGACTTGTGGCAGGTCGCCGCGCCAGCCAGAACTTTCCCGCGGACATCCTCCGCTGGGAGGTCGAATTGGTGAGCGGAACGAATCACCTGCGTGCCATTGCTACCGGATATGGAGTCACCGTTACGGATGAAAACCGAACTGACTTACCAGACGGAGACGTGGGCGCTCCGGCCAAACTTAAACTCTCAGAAAAGGGACGCAAGAACAACCTTGTCACCGTGCAGGCGAAGCTGTTTGACGCCCACGGCGTGCTTTGTCTGGACTCTGCTAAAGCTGTCCGCTTTTCGCTTGTGGGCGCGGGCAGACTACTTGACAGCCTTGGAACCACACGAGGCTCCAGCGAAGTGCAACTCGCGAACAGGCGCGCTCAAATCTCATTTGTTCGCGATGGAGGATGCAGAATTGAGGCCACGCCCGAGGGGCTGTCAGCTGCATTACTCAATGTATGTTTCGCACATTTTTTGCAAGAAATGGAGCACGTCATTTTTTCGTGAATGATTCATGTATGTCACGACGAATAGGACAGAAAGAGCTATTTCCAGTAATCGGTATCGATAACGATATGGCAATCGACAATCACTTTTGGAGGCACCATGAAAACACGCAGATTGACAGTAGATCCCATGTCACGCGCGGGCACTCGGTTCCTGGCAGTGCTCGTTCTCATTCTGGGCGCGGGCTTGACAGTGCTTGGACAGCAGACTACCGGGTCCATCGTCGGCACGGTGAAGGATCAACAAGGGGCGGCGGTCAACACGGCCACCGTGAAAGCGACCAACGTCGATACCGGATTCTCGCGGTCGGGGCCGGTGAACGGTTATGGCGAGTACCGCATCGACTACCTTCCCGTGGGCAGGTACACCGTCGAAGCGACCGCTCCCAGCTTTGAAGGTTTTGTGCAGCAAAATCTCGCCCTCGACGTGGACCAGACCTTGACAGTTGAAGTCAAACTGACCATCGGCGCGCAAACTCAGACCGTCACGGTCACTGAGGCGCCCCCGACGGTCAATACCTCTGACGCCGTGTTGGGCAGGACCATTGAGCCGGACGAGATCGTCGGTCTGCCACTGGTCAATCGCAATGTCTACTCCGAGGTTTCCCTCACGCCAGGTGTGATGGCAAATAACAACAGCCCCTCCTCAAACCCCTCCGGCAACCCCACGATGGCCACTGGTCTGTACATTGAGGATGTGCAAATCAATGGCTCCATGGATGGCGGCAGTGCGGCGGTGGCTTTCTACCTGGATGGCGGCAACAACATCACCGGCATGCGCAACTACGGAAACCCGTCGCCCAACCCAGACGCAGTGGAGGAGTTTCGCGTCGAGACCAGCGCATTTTCGGCGCAATACGGCCAATTCTCCGCCGCTGTGGTCTCGGTGATCACCAAATCGGGAACAAACCAGTTTCATGGCGGAGTGTTCGAATTCAACCGCAACACCGACTTCAACGCCAACAGCTGGATCCCGGCAAAGAACGCCGCGGGCCAGATCGTCGTTACGCCTTACCATCGCAACCAATTTGGCGGCGACGTCGGCGGCCCCATCAAGAAGGACAAGTCTTTCTTCTTCTTCAGCTATGCTGGCTTGCGCCAGGTAACCGATACGGTGTTTACCGGCGCCATTACGCCGACAGCCGCAGAGCGCCTGGGCGACTTCACTGCTGACACCTTCAAGGTTTACATGCCCGGGACCAAGACGCAGGTGGATGGAACCAACAGCAGCCCCAACTGCGTGAGCGCCACCTTGAACTGCATTCCCGCCACGCTGCTGGACGCAACCATTGCAAATCTCGACAACGTAAGCAACACAATAGGCTCTTCCATCCCGCTGCCCAATGGCGCCCTCAACCCGGCAAAAGGGGGCGGGGCTTACTCAGGTCTCTTACCCAACCCGGCACAGGAAAATGAATACCTGGGCAAGTATGACCAGAACCTCGGCGAGAAAGACCATGCGACGGCCACCTACTTCTTCTCGAGGAACGTGCTGGGCAATAGCCCAGGCGGCAACATCCCGTGGACCATCAATGAGAACGCCTCGGACGGCACAAATATCAACGTCAGCGATGTTCACACCTTTACCCCCACTACGGCCAATCAAGCCTGGCTCACGTTCACGCGGGCTGCGGGTGGACGTGTCAACCTGCCGTTTACCGGCCCGGCATCGCAAACCCTCGCCTCGTACGGCTCGAACTTTCTCATCCAGGGGCCGGCCTCGCTGCCCAGCATCTCAGAAACCAATTTCTCGGCCACCGCGACAAATGCAGGTCCGTTCACAGGTTCTGACAACTATGAACTGCGCGACATGGTCAGCATGGTCAAGGGCAAACATAGCCTCTTTATTGGAGGTGAGTGGGCTCTGGACAAGACCATGTTCTTTGCCAACCTGTTGAACTTTGGCAGCATCAGCTTTGCCACCTCGGCACCCACCACTACCGGCAATGTGACTTCAGACTGGGTTACCGGTCAGGCCTCCTCGGCCGAGCAGGATTCGCCCTATACCACGCATCTGAGCACATGGCACTGCGCAGTATTTGCGCAGGACAACTTCCGTATCACGCCCCGGTTTACGGCCAACCTTGGAATCCGGTGGGACATCGATACGCCTCCCGTCGATCCCCATAACCGGACGGAATCATTTATTCCCGGCCAGCAATCCACAGTGGCCCCTAACGCGCCCAACGGCGTCGTGTTCCCCAGTGACGCGGGCGTCGGTCGCGGCATCATCTCCACGGAGTACTACCACGTTTCGCCCCGCGTCGGCTTCGCGTGGGACCCGTTTGGGAACGGCAAAACCTCGATTCGCGGCGCCGGGGGCATCTTCTACGGCACTGTCGCCGGCAATGAGTGGAATCAGCCCGGAAATGCTCAGCCATTCGCGATTCGCCCGGAGCAAGGCGAGGGCAACCTCACTTCCATCACTAATTTCTACTCGACGCCGGGAGATTTTCCCTCAACGGCGCCGGGGGGCGGCTTGTTTCCGTACACCTACACGCCCAGCAAGCCCACGTTCGTTGCCGGGCCGGGCGGCGCCACTGAAGCTATCTCACCACACTTCAAATACCCCTACGTCTATCAGCTCAACTTTTCCGCGCAACGGCAGTTGCCCGGCCGGGTAACACTGACGGCGGCATATGTTGGCGCGCTCTCGCATGCCCTGCCCAACTTTATCGATGCTAATTACGCGCCTTATTCGACCGCTTTCGGTGCGCCAAGCACTTCGGCGCAAAGCGTCGCCGACCGGCGTCAGTTCGATCCCTGCGTCGGAGCTTGTCCGAAGGGCGCGGCCGCCATTAACTATGGCCCCAGCGTACTGGGGGCATCGATCACCGATCTGCTGTCGGACCTGACCGGCAGTTACCACTCGCTTCAAATCTCGGCGGGCAAGCAGCTCTCCCGTAACTTCAGCGTCAACGGTTTCTATGTCTGGAGCCACGCAATCGATAGCTTCGAGCCGGATGCGGATGGACTTTCGTCACCGCAGGATTCCGGCTTCTTTGGCACTCCCTTTACACCCAACAACAATAATCTGGGCGCCATCGGCGGCGGACTCGGGGAGGAAAAAGGCAATATGAGCGCCGACATTCGCAGCAACGCTGCGATCTCCGGCATATGGAACAGCGACTACTTCCACGGCGAGAACAGAATCCTCAAGGAAGTGGTCAACGGCTGGCAGATCTCGCCGATTGTCTATCTGCACAGCGGTGCGGTATTCACGCCGACCACAGGCGCCAATAAGAGCTTTGACAGCACGAACAATCAGCGCCCCGATACTGTTGCCGGCGTCAGCCCCGTGCTCGACCCACACCGTTGCCGTCTCTGTGCCGGAGGTACGGTCGCAGAATGGTTCAACACGGCGGCTTTCACACCGAACGGGCCCGGCGTAGCAGGGGGTATTGGCCCCGGCGGCGCGGACGGCAACGCAGGCCGCGACAGCCTCTATGGACCTGGGTTCAAAGATATCGACATGGGGCTCTTCCGCAACATTAAGTTCGAGCGTGGGGTCGTGTTCCAACTCCGCGGCGAGGCCACCAATGTCTTCAACCTGGTGAGTCTCAGCAACCCCACGGCATCCCTCGCGTCGGGCAACTATGGCAAGATTACCTCGGCTGCAGGCACTCAGCGCATCATCCAGGTGGGAGGCCGGCTGACCTTCTAGTCCGGCGATTTCAACCTTCGCTGGCTTTTATAGCCCTTATCCCGGCAAGCGGTGTTTATGCGCCGCTTGCCGGGGTAAGAAAACATCCGCCGCAGCTTAGCCAGGACGGATGACGCCTGCCACGCGACCGGCGTTGCAAGCACTAATCGGTTGCCTCCAATTCGCCTGCTCATTATGAGCAGGCGAATTTTTTTAGAACTGACAAACGTGTGCGTAACCTTACTTCAAGGGGGAAGACATGAAGGAAGGTGGTTTAGTCATTGCGCCGGTGAGCGCCGCAATTCGAACGGTTCCGGAGCCGGGAATGCAACGCCAGGTTTTGGCCTATAGCCAGAACGTGATGTTGGTTCGCCATCATTTGTCAAAAGGATGGGAGGGAGCAAGTCACAGCCATCCCCACGAGCAGCTTGTCTATGTGGTAACCGGGTGCATCCTCTTTACCGCCGGAGGCAGAAACATCGAAATGCAAAGCGGTGATAGTGTCGTCGTGGACGGAGATGTCGAACACCAGGCAACCGCACTGGAGGATTCAGAAGTGCTGGATGTCTTTGTCCCTTATCGCAAAGAATATGCGCAGTGAGAAAGTGACTGAATCGATCCCTTGGTCAGCACCCCGTGTCCGTGTGTGTGGCCTGCAGCAATCTTAGATAGCGCGCGCCAGTTCAGCGAGCTATCTCGAGGGATTTCGGTAGGTCTTCGATAATGCGGCGGCCAGCGATACATAGTCGATTTTTGCGTTGTGCCGCTTGTCCATGGGGATTGATGAGAGCACCCGGACTTCATCCAGATGAGCCCACGCCATGGCGCGGTTCAATGTGTCAGGAACGCCCGCACCATCGGCGTCGACTGCGAGAACCCGCCTGCCCGTAACCTGAAGAATTGCCGCACGTCGCACGCCTTCAACTTGCATAGCCGCGCATTCCGCGGCAAATGGATAAAGAACTCCGTGGCGGTCATGGATAGCTGCCGAAGCCCGTCCCATCAGCCACAAGCGGCCTCGTGCATCCAGTCGGCCAAGGTCGCCGGTTCTGTGCCAGCGCACTCCGCCCACATCGAACTTCGTTTCGGCATCGCCAGCGCCATTCAGGTATCCGGGCAAAACATGATTTCCGGATACCACAATCTCGCCAACCTCTTCCGGGGCCAAACAAAGCGCATCGAATTCAAGCTTGATCATGGGCGCGATTGGTGTGCCCCACCGGTCGCGTAAAATCCGCAATGCAATCGATGCTACCGGAGGGCCGGCTAGCAATCCGGAACCGCGTTCCATGGCCAGAAAATCCTCTTCCGTAATCTGAGATAGACTCACATCCGCCATCGGCTCCGCTTCAGTAGACCCGTAGACCGAAGTAATCTCCGCATTCGGAAAGAGGTCGCGCGCTTGCTTAAGATCGGAGGGAAACACAGGTGCGCCACCCATGAACACATGCTGCAATTGCGGAATTCGCCGCTTCGTGCGTTCGGACTCGGCGGCGAGCCGTCTGATAAATGCAGGAGACGCTGCCGTTGTCGCCACCGGATGGCGTTGGATCTGATCCAGGACGGGTCGGGCATCGATTTTCCCTGGCGTTCTCATGTCCGCATCCGGCAGCACGCTGGTCACTCCCGACGCCAGATTTGAGAGCACAAAGATTGGCAGAGTCGTCAGGTCACTGTCGCCGGGCCTTAGACGAAGACTCTCTTGCAGAGCATCCTGTTGCGCAATCAGAAATCCATGCGTGCGCAGCGCAGCTTTGGGCTGCCCGGTGCTTCCGCTGGTAAATGTGATCAGAGCCGGGGCTGTGTCTTCAACCTCGACAACACTCTGCCTAGAGTTTGAGTCCCCACGAAGCGAAACGAAATGGGTTGCAGGAATTCTTGAAGTGCAGAATGAAATTGGAACTCGCCGTACGGAGGAAGTCCACAACCTCAGCATCTGCGCCTTCCAACTTCCGAAAAATGCCCGCGGCGAATAGATGCCCATGCAGCGGTCAACATGCTCCTGGCCGGCTGAAGGATCCAGGAACATTCCCATCGCGCCCACGCGGAATAGGGCAATGAGGAAGGCGTAGAGCTCAATAGCCATCGGATGCAGAATCAGGACGCCGTCTCCCTGGCGAACGCCGAGCGCCGCAACCTCGTTCGCAATCCGTGCGGTCATCGCGTCGAGCTCACCAAAGCTCACCACGCGGTCCCGGCCGTGCTTTGTATCGATCAGGGCGGGAGACTCGGGTTGTTGCCGCGCGCGCTCACGCAATATTGCCGCGATGTTCACGATGAAATCTCCCGGCTGTAAAGCGTGTACCGGCGCATGGTTGCCGCATAGTGACCGCTGATGTTGCGCGAAATATTGCTCTCGTGCATCAGCGCGTGGATGCAACGGTGAAAGCCGAGCCGCAATCCCTGCTGTTGTGCGCGCGCCACCAGCACTCTCCCCAAACCGCGAAGTTCCTTGTTCGGCAGGATGGCGACCGTCTTGATGAGGAACGTATCGACCGGCTCACCGCGCGCCGCCCGGGCCAGATCGGGGATAGCGAAGAGATAACCTGCCAGTTCCGTTCCCTGTTCGGCGAGGAGGACAAGTTCAGGCTGTGCGAAGGGGAGAATCTTCGCATACTGTGCGCGAAACGCGTTTTCAGGAAGCTCTGTGTAAAGAAGGTTCTGCGTGAAGGCAATGCGGCTCACGGCGTAGATGCGGCCCAGTTGCTCATTCAGATTCTCGCCTTCCGCGGTTCGAATCGTGACGCCATGTTCTGCGAGTCTTGCCGCATGACGCGCGATTCGTTCGTCCTCGAACGCAAGGTTTGTGTTGAGTGCCGAGAAATATTCAGCGAGTGGTTTAAAGCCGGCACGCTCGAATTGGAGTGGCCATTCGGGCGGGTTTGCCGGCTCCAGAAAGAACGGCGGTTCAGCGCCCGGCTCCGTCACAAGGCGATATTGCCGCCAGGTGTTGCCGTCCATGGGTCCAACCGCAACAGTGCAGCCCTGCCTGCGCAGAG
>JBEKZG010000088.1:0-9940 GCA_049510095.1 Occallatibacter sp. | reverse complement strand
ATACTTGTCGGTCTCAACTGCGTTGATCGTCTGCCGCGACACACCGAGCCGCCGGGCCAGTTCGCCCTGGCTCCAGCCTCGTGCCTCGCGCATCGCCTTCAAGCGGTTTTCCAATGTCTCCCCTGCCTGTAAGGAATAATTTACAGGCAGGAGAGGGGCATGTCAAGAACTCTTTACAGGCGGCCTCAGCAAGCTTCAACGGTCTCAGCTTCCCAGCGGCTCCCGTCAGAGGCGAGATATACTGAATGGTTTACATTCCTACCCTCGTTTAAGGGGCTGTCCAACAGCCAAAATCATCATTCCAAAGCACATTGTCTTCATACGACACATCCAGTTGGAATCTGGTTGGCGATTGAGCTGGCGTCCCCAATAAGTATGCGGTAGCGAAGATTTTCCATCTCCATTAATTGATCGAATCCATGCAAGCTTAGGCTACGAGTGCGTGCCTTCAGCTGTAGAACAACTTCTTTCTCCGGCCAAGTCGCCCAGTCAACTGAAGTCCAGAATGCTCTTCCCTGTTCTTCCGCCAACTGCCGACGACGGTCACACTGCTGTCTAAATTTGGCGGAATCCAAGATACGACGCCGCAAATCAATAGCGACATCAACATCACCCAACCTATCCGCATTTGACAGCATGCTTCCAAATAAGACGGCGCTCTTAACTTTAAATGCATATTCTTCCGAAGCGTTTACAGCATTCACGCGATCCATGAACTCTCTTAGGACCCGTTCTGCTGTTCCTCGAGTAATTGGCTTTGCTGCAGTTGCATTCGCAAAAGCATGACCTAGCGTTGCAACCTGGAAGGCTGCTTCATTTTCAAAGGGCATTGTGGGCTCAATGAGTTCGAGCGCAACCATCTCGTTGATGAACTCGGCCGCCTGCCGTGATTTGAGTTGCATAAATCCCTCAGCAGCGGTGAGTGTGAAAAAACCACGCTTGAACCGCCTGAGAAACCCGCGCACCCGCATTGCAGAATGACCTGCGATAACTTCTTCCGTTGTAATTCGCATTTCGTTCCCTCTTTGTTCAAGCCGTGATTTGAACAACCCGTGGTTTCTTCTTGAGTCTTCCTTCGAACGCAGAACAAACAACGTAAGCTGCGAGCAAGCAGCCGTTCACCTCTGCAAGCGGGTCTTTCGATTGGGCCCCTTTGGCGAGCCGCTCAGAACACCGAGTGAAACCGCCGAAAATTCATTTGATCGCTATCCCTTTTCGGGAGCAGTTCCGAGGATGAGAATCCTTCAATCTTGAAATCCGGTCAAATTCCGACGCAGCATGAGCTCTGAAGCGAGACCTTGGAAATTTGACTGAGATTCGAATCCATCCTAAACACATGAGTAGATGGACAACCGTCCTCTGCGGAGGTTTCATGAAAAATCCAGCTGCCATGTACCAAGCGCCTAGCTTTGAGCCAATACTCGGCTCGGCCGCAAGCACCCGGCGAGAACCGCATCAGCCAGTGAATAAGCCGCCGAGCATCCACGACGACGTGACATTTATCCGGCTACCTGAAGTGAAGGCCGTCACGGGGCTCTCAAAGACCAGTCTGTATGCGCTCATCAAGGAAAAGAGCTTTCCCGCGCCTGTGCGCCTTGGACCGCGCGCAGTTGCTTGGGTGAAATCCGAGGTCAGGCAATGGGCCGTAGAACGCGTACATGCATCGCGCTCAGCGGCTTGACTCCGCTCCGCGTCTTCCTCGGGCCGCCGGCTTTAGCAGATCGCGACGCTTGTGAATGAATTCAGCCCGGATCTACATCATCTGGGCATTGGCTATGAACTCCCGTGGGATCCAGAGTGTTAGCAGATTGGCAACAGCTCGAATTATTTGAAAACCTAAGCTGCGCTTCCCCGGAACGGCAATAACTTCCCGCCCCTTTGAGTTCGCTCCAGGAAGTTCGCCCACTCCTGCATCATCTTGGCGCGCGGCTCAAGGTAAAGGGCGTGGTTGTATGCTGCGCTAACGGCGTTACGTGGAGCATGGGCTAGCTGCAGTTCGATGTGTTCATGAGCGTAGCCCTGCTCGTGCAGGATGGTGGATGCTAGGCCTCGGAAGCCGTGCCCTGTCATTCGGCCCTTGTACCCCATGCGCTTCAAGGCCCCAAGAATAGTGTTATTGCTCATGGGCTTTTTGTTGCTACGATCTCCGGGAAAGAGCCACTCACTCGATCCAGTTAGCAAGCGCAGCATTTCCAGCACTTCGATTGTCTGCGAAGCAAGGGGAACAATGTGAGGGTCGCGCATTTTCATTCGTGCCGCGGGAATGTTCCAGCGAGCAGCATCCATGTCGAACTCTGTCCACTTGGCACCGATCAGTTCACTGGTGCGGACAAAAGTGAGCGCCATGAGCTTCATCGCTAATCGGGTTACATGTGTGCCCTGGTATACCTCCATTGACCTCAACAACGCCGGAAGATCTTTGGCGTCGATCCGTGCAAGGTTTGTCTTGTGGGTTGGTCTCAAAACATCGGCTGGCCGAATCTCACTTGCTGGATTACGATTCGCATATCCGTGGGCAATTGCGTAGCGAAAGATCTGCCCGACATTCTGCATCGCCCTCTTGGCCAGATCAGCGGCACCACGGCCCTCGATCATTTTGACCATGGTGACTAGTTCAGGGGCTTCAATCTCAGTGATGGGGCGCGCACCAAGCAGCGGCAGGATATTTGCGTCCATGCGCCTCCGCGTTGCGTCTACGTGCTGCGCGCTCTTCTCAGCACGCCAATGCTCAAACCAGAGGCCCGCGATTGTTCGAAAGGAATTCTCCGCGGCCGCCTTTTCTGCGGTCTTTGCAACCTTCCGCTGCTCCATTGGATCAAGGCCGGTAGCGAGCAGCCTGCGAGCCTCGGCGTGGCGTTCCCTTGCTAATGCGAGCGGCACATCCGGGTACTTCCCAATTGCCATGAGCTTTTGCAAACCACCGTGACGATATTTGTAGCGCCATAACTTTCCGCCCGTCGGAGTAACGAATAGAAACAGGCCCTTGGTATCCGCAAGGCGGTATGCCTTCGCTCCCGGCTTGGATTTACGAATTTCTGTGTCAGTTAACGACATAACCCCTCCGAACTCGGAAAATGGAGAAATACCACCAAACCGCTTTCAGGATTCACCATAAATACCACCAGGAATCCATGGCTTCCATAGTACCGCTTTGGACGGTAAAATCCACAGAGTCTCTGTTTTTATTGGGTTTCATTTGGATTATTGGACTTCTTCGAACGGTCTAGAACTGATCTATGGTGGGCAGTGAGGGACTCGAACCCCCGACATCCTGCTTGTAAGGCAGGCGCTCTAACCAGCTGAGCTAACCGCCCACGCGGTGTGAGAAAGAGCTTTACGTTCTGCCTCTATCATATCAACGTGACCTAACTTCATGAAGTCGCTCATTGGGCTCGACTTCGTATTTGTAGCGAACTTTGGCGCACAAGACTACAGCCCCCACGCAATGTGTTGCGGGTTCCATCTGTGGAATCCTTGCTAATTTGTTGAATTTGATTGGTTGCGGGGGCTTGCAGCATACCGAAGCTGCCCGACCTGCCCTTCCGGTATATTCTGCCAGTACCAACGAGGTATCCACGGCAATTTCAGCAGCTCGGCGGGTAGCCGGGTCAATTCGCTGTTTACCGGGTCAAGAATGCCGATGAATGTGCCGCTGGCTTGGCGATTCACCCCATGCCATGCCGCGTTCAAGCCGCAACACATCGAGGGTACTCGGACGCTCAGCCCAGACGTTGAAATGCTGCGCATTCTCGAAGCAATGGGCATCCTGGCCCTGCTCACCCGCCACACGCCAAAGGATATTGCCGATGAGCGTAAACGCTTTCAGGAAATGCTTGATCTGCATCGGCAGTTCTCGAATGAAGCGCAACAGAAAATGCTCGGCTATGTTCACGAGTTGGAGGCGCGGATTTCTTCTCTACCCTGCGAAATTGAAGCCGGCCTTGATCCGCGGCAAATTGCAAAGCTCCTGGGCGAAAGTCTGCGCCAGCACTTTCTTCAATCGAGCATAACGGCCACGGTCAAAGGTCTGCAAACAACGAATACCGCCCTGACGGCTGCCCAAAAGAACTCTCCTCCGCTCTACGCAATTTGTCGGACTCAAATGGTGGGATGATCGCTCAAGTTGAGTCCGCCAACAACCGATTGACATATTTCCTGGAAAGCAGGGCAAAGACGGTTGACGCGTTCCTGCATGAACTTAAAAGCGATGTGCTGCGCATCTGGATTCCAACGTGACCTCCATCCCTGGTGCCCAAAAGTGAGGCACCAGGGGCACCCATTGCTCAAGAAGAGCTCACTTCTTTTCCTTGGCATCAGGTAACCCGCCAACGAACGAATTCAAATGCGACGTATGGTTTTTTGTAAGACCCTTCGAGGATTTGTTTCACATAGGAGATTAGATTCATGCACGAAATTGACCTTGATACAAAGCCAGCAACCACCGTCACTGAAGTGATCAGGACTATTGATCCTAACGTTGAACTTGTCGAAGGATTATTGAATAACGATTTTTACTCTCGCAAACTGCAATCAAGCAACGGAAAACCGACCACGGAACGATTCAGATGCAACCTCCTAAGCGATTTTTAAGTTGTTTGTTTTCATGGGGTATTTATCCGACTATCGCGTAACCCTATTGTTTTCATAGAAACGAGGGGGTAGGCAGTTTTTTTGCCAGCGAAGCTCGATTGGAAGGGCTGGAGAGTGGTCATAAAGTCATTATGCGGTTTTGCTGTTTAATCCTCTGCAATTGGCAGCCGGCTACCTGCGCGGAGAATGAAAGCTATGTAATGACTTCCGCTGGGCGTAACGGGGCGACTTCTCCGGAGGGCGGCCGCCTATGCGGAAGTTGGGGAACTCCGTTCTATTTGAGCGGGTTCAAGGGCCGCAGCGGAGTCTTCCTGGCCCTCCTATAATTGACAGGTGCCGGCGGAGGCCAGGATTGGTTCTTCCGGTATCTTATCTCGACCCATGAGGATTCCATGGCTGCGCTGATTGACGCTATCGACGTGAAACGCAAGATGTACTTCGAGCACGAAAACGTGCCCTACTACTGCATCGATGTGGAGGTTTCTACGCCCACGGCAAGAGGCGGCCAGACGCTGGTGCGATTGAAGATGCGCAACCTGCTCACGCGGGCGGTCTTCGACAAGACCTTCAAGGCGGGCGAGAAGTTCAAGGAGCCCGATCTGGAAACGGTGGAAGCTTCCTACCTCTATAGCGACAGCGACGGGTCTTACTTCCTTGACCAGGAGACCTTCGATACCTTGACACTGCGGGAAGAGATGATCGGCGATGCACTGGAGTTTCTGGTGGAGGGCGCGATTATCAAGCTGAATAAATTCAATGGGAATCCGATTGGACTTGAACTGCCGGAGAAGGTCGAACTGGAAGTTACCTATACGGAGCCGGGCGCGCAGGGAGACACGAGCGGGAAAGTGACCAAGCTGGGGCGGCTGGAAACCGGGCTCGAAATCAAGGTTCCGCTTTACATCCAAGAGGGTGAAAAGGTGAGGGTTTATACGGAGACGCGCGAGTTTGCGGGGCGGGCGTAGCGTCAGGATCTTTTGTGTTATTGATGAGCACGCGAGCATTGACGATTTGAAGTTTTGGGATCGCTGGAATCGCTTAAGTGGTCTCTGGAAGCTTTAGCCTCCCGAAAGTATGGGTCACCACGCCTTCCGCTGTGGCGGAGATTTATCCGCACGGCGCACAGGTGACGCCGGCAGCTGGCCGGCGCAGAAGAGACAATCTTTCTCAGTGAGAAATCACATTGGGAAAATGGGCGTGCCATCCGTGGCGGGTTTCCGAAATTCTTCCCGTGGTTTTGTTCCCGGTACGCATTCGTAAGCTGAGATACTGCCGCAAACACACCGCGGCCTCTTCACTAGTGAAGAGGCCGCGGTGCGTTTCATGCTGTTGGAAGGCTTATTGTGCAGTAAAGATGCCTACTCCGCAGTAAGCGTGACGGTAGTGGATTGCACATATCCTCCGGAGGATGCGTACACTTGAACCGTCCAGTTACTGGGCGGATAAGTCGACGAACCGCCGCAACCTGTGAACACGCCCAGACCGATGACGCTCACAGCCAGGAGAAGCAGCAGCTGCAAATTACGCCGCTTCTTGAAGCCGAAGAAGCAGAGCGCGATGGCCAGCGCCGTTCCTCCGGGGATCAGCGGGCTGGGATTGCGGTTCAACTTGGCATTCGGGGAGGGTGCGGAAGTTACGGTTATCGTCATCGTTGTGGTTGCGGCGGCAGAGCCTGGCGTCACCGTCGCCGGAGCGAATGTGCAGGTTGCGGTCGAGGGCACAGCGGCGCAGGTGAAGTCAATCGGGTTAGCGAAACCGCTCGCTCCGGGCGTGACCGTGATCGTGTCCGTAGCGCTTTTTCCGGCCGAGGCCGTGATCGAGGACGAACTGGAGGCGACGGTGAAGCTCTCGACGACGTAGGCTTGCGTGGCTACCGCACTGGTGTTGTAGCCGGTGGCGACGGCGATGGCCTCAATGGTTTCCGATTGCGAAACCTCGATGCCGGCGCTGGTATAGAGCGTCGAACTGGCTGTGGGTGTTGTGCCGTTAGTGGTGTAGTAGATCGACGCGCCGGTGGTCGCGTCGGTGAGAGTGATCGTCGTTGGTCCAATCAACGGGCCGGGGCCAGAGAAGACTGGTGTGGCGGCCTGCGGCAGAGTGATGGTGAAGTTTACCGATACCGGCGTAGCGGCGGAGTAGTACGCGTTGCCTGCCTGAGTGGCCTGAATCGTGCAGGTGCCGACAGCGACGATAGTGGCCGTGGTTCCGGAGACCGTGCAGACGCTGGCGGTTGTGGAAGCGAAGCTGACGGTGAGTCCGGAGGACGCACTCGCGCTCAGGGTGAAGGTTCCGGCGGAAAGCAAATACGTCGTGACGCTTGGATTGAAGGTGATGGTTTGCGGCGTCGGGGTGATGGTGAAGTTGACCGATACCGGCGTGGCGGCGTAGAAACCTGCGTTGCCAGCTTGCGTAGCCTGGATGGTGCAGGTGCCGACAGCGACGATGGTGACCGTGGTTCCGGAGACCGTGCAGACGCTGGCGGTTGTGGAAGCGAAGCTGACGGTGAGTCCGGAAGACGCCGTTGCGCTCACAGTGAACGTGCCGGCGGAGTAGTAATACGAGGTAACGCTGGGATTGAAGGTGATGGTCTGGGTTTGAGTCGACTGTGTGATTGTGAAGTTGACCGACACCGATGTGGCAGCGCTGTAATCCGCGTTACCGGCTTGCGTTGCCTGGATCGTGCAAGTGCCAGCAGCGACGATAGTCGCCGTGGTTCCGGAGACCGTACAGACACTGGCGGTTGTGGAAGCGAAGCTTACGGTGAGGCCGGAGGAAGCTGTCGCGCTCAGGGTGAAGGTTCCGGCGGAGGTGGGATACGCGGTGACGCTGGGATTAAAGGTGATTGTCTGCGTCGACTGTGTGATTGTGAAGTTGACCGACACCGGCGTGGCGGCATTGTAACTTGAGTTGCCGGCCTGCGTTGCCTGGATGGTGCAGGTGCCGGCAGCCAGGATGGTCACCGTTGTTCCGGAGACCGTGCAGACACTGGCGGTTGTGGAAGCGAAGCTGACGGTGAGTGCGGAGGAGGCTGTTGCGCTCACAGAGAACGTTCCGACGGCGTAGGGATACGAGGTGACGCTGGGATTGAACGTGATGGTTTGCGGATTTGGAGTCGTTGTACTAAACGCAGTGCCGGTTAGTGAAACAGTTGCGACTGGCGCATTGACTGCGTTTGAAGTGAGTGTGAACGAACTGGATTGAACTCCCGTGTCGGTGCCGGTGGGAGCAAAGGTTACGGAGGATTCGCACCAGTGTCCGACTGGACCCGTCGATCCGCTGGTGCAACCATTCGTTGCTCCGGCTGCCACCGTGTAGAGATTGTTGGCTGGCGTGGAAGCAAACGGGGTGGCTAACGTGACCGCTTGATTGCCTGCGCTCTCCGCGTAGAGGGTGAGCGAGCTGGTACTGGCGTCGTCGACGATGCCGAAAGCGAGCGATGCCGCCGTGCGCTGGATCGCGTAGACCGCCGCACCGGTTGAGTCTGTTGTGTAGATGTTGCCCGAAGCGTCCAGCGCAATTCCCAACGCAGAATCGGGATTCTTCTCGATGGTAATCGCATCGGCATCGGTCAGCGTCCCGCTCTCGTTGGGAACTCGGACGACATTGCCTGTCGCCTTATCAGAGATCAAAACGCTGCCGGACGGCTCGACCGCCACTCCCCAGGGCTTGGTCACTCCAGCGGGTGTCAATGTGGTGACGACGCCGCCACCGGAATAAACCAGTACGTTGCCGCCGCCAGTGTTTGCGACGTACAGATTGTCGGCCGCATCCACGGCAACTCCCCACGGATGGCTCAGTCCCGTAACGCGCACTCCGGTGTCCCCGGAGCTGAGGTTATAGGTTACGACGCGGGCGTTGCCGAAATCGGCGATGTACAACACACCGTCCGGCCCCACCGCCAAACCGCTCGGCTCACTCAGCGCTGTCCCGCCGAAGGTCACGGTGCTGGCCACCAGCGTGGATTGCGAAGCTGGAACTAAGACGCCGCCCCGATTGGGAATCTCAATGATATCGTTGTTCGCGAAGTCGGCAACATACAGGTTTCCGTTCGCGTCGAAGGTTGTTGCAGCGGGCTTGGAGAATCCGGTGCCGATTTCAACCGGGGTTGTCGCCCCCGCCGCGATCTCAAAGACAGCGGCAGCTCCTTCATCGGCCACAAACAGGTCGCCTGCGCCATCCACTGAGACCGAATACGGTGTGGTAAACCCGCTCGTGTACGACGTCCAGACGCCCGGATCGAAAGTCGCCAACGGGCCTTGGCCCACGCCGGAGGCTGCCGATGCCCCGCTGACGGAATTGACTGTATCCGTCACCGTCAGCACCGCGTTGCGCGTTCCGACTTTGGTGGGCTTAAAGGTAATGGTCAATGGGAACGCTGAACCGCCGGCCTGGCCGCCGCATGCGCCTGGGGCAGCAGGGCCTGCAAACTCGCTGGTGGCCGCGCCATTTTCTGTAGCGGCGAAGGTGAATGCGGGGCTGGTGCCGCACCCGCCAGCGTTATCGATGACAGTGACATTGGTTGCCGTTGCCGCGGTTGCCACCGGCGAAGCGGAAACCGTCAGATTATTTAACGAGATACGGGCTACCGTGTCAGTATAGGAGGAAGTGAGGGCGTTGGAGTCGGATACGATATAGACATTGCCTTTGCCGTCCAGGGTCAGCAGTTTTCCGCCCTGGGTAGAAATTCCATAGATCTGGGCAGTATCGACTACGCCAGCATTGTTCGGGAATGCAAAAACACCATTGTACAAGTCAGCGAAATATAGTGTGCCATTCGAGTCCACGGCCACGCCGGTCAACTCGTTGTCATAGCCACCTGGGGATGCTTCGGTCTCGGTGTACAAAAGAGTCGGCGTCGCAGCAAAGCCGGTTCCCGGCGTATACTTCAACTCATTGACGTGCGAGTTGAAGCTTTCATTGTTTGAAGCGAGGGCGGAATCCGTAAAGAAAAGATTCCCCCAGGGATCAGCGGCCATGCCGCCGATTTGCAGTTGGCCGGTGGCAGTTGGCGAAGCAGCGGTTGGTTCCTGATAGAGCAGCACAGGTCCGCTGCCTGATCCATAGAGACATGTAACCGAGCACTCGAAAATGGCGTTCGGCGCATGATTGCCGTTAGTCACCGCCCAAAAGAAATCGCCTGCCGCGTCGAAGGCGATGGACACTACACCAAAATAATAGCCGTCGGCAGCGTATGTCAGATTCGGAAGATAGCAGGCTACCGTATCGTTCCCGGTGCAGGCCGCGGCGGGAGAGTTGTTGAAGGCCGCGTAAGCCCCATTGACCCACGGAACCTTGATGACGGTAGCGCCATACTGATCTGAAGCGTAGTAGTTATTCTGGCTGTCGACTG
>JBEKZG010000087.1:0-9964 GCA_049510095.1 Occallatibacter sp. | reverse complement strand
TCCGCGGCGCTGATTGGTACGACCGTTCATCTTACGGAGGTCCATTTTCCGAAGGACCGGAGCTCTCTGTTACTTGTGGTTTCGACGACCTGCCACTTCTGCAAGGACAGCTTGCCGTTCTACAAGCAGCTTACCGAAAAGTCACGAGGAAGGATGAATGTGGTTGCTGTGCTGCCGCAGCCTCAAGCGGAAGCAATGAAGTTCTTGCAGGACGCCGGAGTTAAGCCCGATCAGATTGTCAATGCGGGTCCGGATGCGGTGGGAGCGCGAGGCACACCGACGGTCCTGCTCGTTGACGGCAATGGAAAGGTGAATCACGCCTGGGCGGGCAGACTCGACGAAAAAGGGCAAGAAAGTCTTTTGGCGTTCTTGCCTTCAACATAAACCGGCAGATCTGAGAATCGAGGGAAAACCAGATGAAACAATGTATGAAGCTGTTCTTCTTGGTATTGCTCATCGGAGTGACTCTAAGTGTGCCATCGAGGGTCAGTGCGTCGAGCGACGAATATACCTGTAGCTGGTCGCAGTACAGCAACTGCGCCGACAACCTTTCGGAGTGGATGGGACAGTGTACTCTCGGCTGCACTGAGGATGCTGGAGGTGGTTCTTATGTCCCCTATTGTTATTCGACAACCTATTGGGTGCAGGTTTCGACGACCATCGACAACATTACCTACTACTATCTGGTTCCCTCGGTCTACACTGACTGCGGCTCCATTCCCCAGGGAGGGCAAAGTTGTATTTCGGGCTGCATGAGCCAATACAATTCGCAGGCTGCCAGTTGCGTCGAGCAGTTTTGCACGGAAGTCCAGTAATAGTGGAGGGCGGGAAGAGCACGGCTTTTCCCGCATTCCTTCCTTAGTAGTATAAGGTCATGGAATGACATATCGATTTCTGCTTTTGTTCCTTACTGTTTCTGTTCTATCGGTCGCAGGGACAGTCACGCGAGCACAATCAGCTGTCCTTGAGCCAAAGACACCTATCGAGTGGTTGCAGCGCGCCAATGACCAGATGAGCCTGCGCATCCCAGGAGCCGCTCCGTTCCACATGAAAGTCACCTTCCATGCCTTCCCGGGCAACGAACTACTCCGCAAGAAAGAACAGCCGCAGATCATCGTTGGCAGCGGGGTCTACGACGAGGTGTGGTTGGCTCCTCATAAATGGAGGCGCGAGGTAACATTCACCGGCTACCACGCGATCGAAGTGGAGTCCGAGACGGGCCGCAAAATGCAGGTTTCCCCAGAATATGAGCCAAGCCGCGTCTTGATGTTGCTCAATGCGCTTCTCAAGCCAATTCCACGCTTCATCATCTCTGAGGAGTTCCGCAGCGAGCGCGGGCCTGGCTTCAAGATTGAGCATTTGGTTATAGGGAACGTATCGTTGGTGAGACTCAGCAAGACCACTGGCATGGCCCTTATCAACGTTAACGAATCGTATTACTTCTTGCCGAATGGGCTGTTGGCATTGGAGAACGTATCTGGCCTTATCACCAGTTGGGGAGACGACATCATCTTTGCGGGTAAAGTCGTTCCAAGACGCATCTCTCTGAAAACTGGCGAACGCGAGTTAGTTAGTGCCGACGTGACGATCGAGGGTGCCGATCCTAATGTTCCGCTTTCCCTTGATTTGCCAGTAGGTCTGGCCGAGCCGGGTATGACTCTACGTCCGATTCAAGACTCTAACTACAAGACCCCGCAACTGTTAAGTGGCCCAGTTCCTTGGGGCAACAACGCATACTCTGACATGTCCATCTGGGGAGTGGTCGATCGCACGGGTCACTATAGGGAGGTCGAATTGCTGCTCGGTGTGAATGCGAATGGAGATGATTATCCCATGAACGAGATCCGAAAGTTGCGTTGGCGTCCGGCGGAGATCGATGGAAGCCCGTGCGAGGTGGTAGCGTTCTTAGAACACATGAGCAAACCATACTCCCCGCTGATTACGTCTCACTGAAGCAGGCCAATTTCTAGGAACGGCCTACTCGCTGGCTCGGGTGAAAGTGAGCGAGGCGGAGTTGATGCAATAGCGCAGGCCGGTGGGCGCGGGCCCGTCCGGGAAGACGTGGCCCAGGTGCCCGCCGCAACGGGCGCAGGTCACCTCAACGCGGCGCATTCCAAAGCTGCGGTCTTCGTGTTCCGCAATGGCCGTGGATTCAGCGGGAAGCATGAAGCTGGGCCAGCCGCAGCCGGAGTCGAATTTCGCCCCGCTCATAAACAGTAGCGTGCCGCAGCCGGCGCAGTGGTAGTTGCCGGTCTCGTGATTCTCGGTAAGCGCGCCGGTGAAGGGGCGCTCGGTCGCCTTTTCGCGGAGAATACGGTACTGCTCCGGAGTGAGCATGGCGCGCCACTCGGCTTCAGTGCGTTCAATCTTTTCGGGCGACTCGCTCATCACAACCTCTCATTAATCTTCAGGGAATCCCCCCAAGCATTGGATGTACGAAGGCAAGGCAAAGCTTCCACCGTCAGATTTCGGCCACGAGATCGATTTCCACCAGCACATCTTTGGGAAGGCGGGAAACCTCAACCGTGCTACGGGCGGGAGGGGTCATGCCGTCCGCCGCCAAGTATGAGGCATAGACGGCGTTCATGGCGGCAAAGTCATTGAAGTCCTTGAGAAAAACGGTAGCCTTGACGGTCTTCGCAAGACTCGATCCGGCCGCCTCGAGGATTGCTTTCAGGTTCTCGAGTACCTGCGTAGTCTGCTCCGTAATGCCGGGTGCCACCACCTGTTGGGTCAGTGGATCGAGAGCAACTTGGCCGGCAGTGAATACGAGATTGCCGGCCCGGATTCCCTGGGAATACGGCCCGATGGCGGCGGGAGCTTGTGCGGTTGCAACGACGGTTTTGCTCATGGGTCGATTGTAAAGGCGACCACCAAGTTCCAATGCCCTAATGCCAAACGGCGAGCAGAATGCCGCTGGCCACAAGGCCAACAAGCCAATAGCCGAGGTTGATGGCGAAGAGCTTGAAGGGACGGCCCTCATAGATGTAGCTGGCGGCCAGCGGCGCAGCCATGAATCCGGCCCAGGCAATAAAGCCAATCAGCGCGCCCCACGCCGCGGTGGTGGCGCCGGACCAAAGTATCAGGTGCGCGAGCATGAAGGAGAGAACCAGACTGCCGACGAAGGATGTGATCATGCCGGCGATCATCGCGTTCTTCTTTGCGCTCCCCTTCTGGATACCGACCATGGCTGCCCACGGCTTGGCGAAGAGAACCGGCGAGTACCAGATGGCGCCTAGAAACCATTGGATCAGTGCGGAAACCAGGATGGCGAAGTGATTGAAGTGAAGATGATGCACGGCAGACTCTCCTTATCCGACGAAAGTAGACCTCCGACGGACCGGGAAGACGGATGAATGATACCGGTGATCCGTAGGCGATCTGCAGGAAGTTGTGAGTTGACTTTGCGGGAGATTGGGAGGTTGTGTCAAGGACAAATGCAGTGAATTGGTGTGGACAGGCTCAGCGGCGTTTGAGCGCTTCCAGCTCCTCAAGGGTGCGCGGCCAGTCAGCGCCAAGCAGACGGGAGAGGCTTCGGTCGGCCAGGACTTTGCCGTTGGTCTGACACCGTGCACAGTAGTTGGTTTCGTTGTCCGCGTAGCGGATGCGCTGGACTTTTTCACCGCAGCGCGGACAAGGCTGATCGAACTTGCCGTGGACCGCGAATTCAGGACGGAAGGCGGTAACGCCCTCGGGGAATTTTTGCTTCGCCTCGGCGATGAGCCGGCCGACCCAAAGCGAGAGCGTAGCACGCGTGGCTTCGAACAGCCGTTCCCAATCTTCAGGCTTCAGTTTGTGGGTAAGCGTGACGGGCGAGAGCTGCGCCGCGTGCAGGATTTCGTCGGAGTAGGCATTGCCCACCCCACTGATAAGGCGGGGATCGGTCAGCGCGCGCTTGAGAGTGCGGTTCTCCAGAGTAAGCGCGGCGCGAAAGCCGTCCAGATCCGTAGAGAATATTTCCACGCCGCCGGGATCGATGTCGTGCAGGGCCTCCTCGCCCCTCAAAACGTGAAGAGAAGCGCGCCGCTTGCTGCCGGCCTCAGTCAGCACGAGAGACCCGGCGGGAAAATCGAAGGCAGCCAGATGCTGCCGTCCTGACAGCTTTGCGCCCGTCGGCCGCCAGTGCAGCCGCCCCGCGATCATCAGATGCAACACAAGCCAAAGATCATTTTCCATCCCAATAGCAATGCGCTTGCCGATGCGGCGGAGTGCGCGAACAGTGCGGCCATTCACAGAGTCGAGTGGTGGGTCAACGGTGCGAAGCAGGAAGACGCTCGCCAGCCGCACACGCTCCAAGGGTTGACCCAGGATGCGCGGCTCAAGCGCTGCGATGTAGGCGGTGATGTCGGGGAGTTCTGGCATGAACTCCACCTTGCAACGTTGGTGAGACTAAATGCAACCAGAAGGTTATGCTCCTTTAATTAGAAACAACCACTCCCTGTAGAATCTCTAGCAGAACCCGAAATGGCAATGTTTGTTCATTTAACGGCTGAATCGCGTATCCCACGGATTCGCCGAAACGGGATCGCCCGATTGCGCAAAGCTGTAGGCGCGTCATCTTCGGGTATTTATGCTGTGCCCGTCGCGCGTAACTTCTACGCCTCTCACCAGTGGTTAAGAGAATTGAAGCGGCGAAATCAGGGGCCAATTGCCGGCGTCTACTTTCGAGTTCCCGATGAACAGCAGGTCTGGATCGGTCACTATGGACAGGCTCATCGTCTTGTTACTGCTGCCGAGGCCGTAGCTCAGTTCTTGAATGCGGATGATTCAGCTGGTTGGGAAGTCATCGTGCCTCGTCGAATCGAGGCGGGCGAGATTCATAAGACGCGACAACTGCCTCAAGTAATCGGTTGGAGGTTCTCCCCGACGTCGAAGGGTAAGCCCCCATTCTGTACTTGTAAGTTCTGCACTCGCGGCGAATATGGCAGCGCGAAAATGCGAAAGCGTCTTGGGTCAATCGACAACGATTAGCGGCGTTTCCTTGCGAATTACGCGAGGATGGTGTTATCGATCAACCGAGTAGACCCGACATACGCGGCAACGGCGAAAAGTGTATCTGGGACAGCGACTTCGACAGGCAGCAGTGTGGCCCAGTCCACTAACGCAATGTAGTCGACGCAGACTCCGGATTCAGTGGCGAAAAGGCGGCCCGCGGCTTCGACCAGAACGTTCGCGCGGCGTTCCCCCTGGGACACCATCGCCTCCACATGGCCAACAACTCGGCTCAGCACCAGCGCCCGCGCACGTTCTTCCACGCTCAGAAAGATATTGCGCGAACTCAGCGCCAGACCATCCGCCTCGCGCACAATGGGGCAAACCACAATCTCGGTCGCCAGCCTCAAGTCCTCGACCATGCGGCGCAGCACGGCTACCTGCGCAGCGTCCTTCTGGCCGAAGTAGGCGCAGTCGGGTTCAGCGGCGATCAGCAACTTGGAGACAACTGTGGTCACGCCCCGAAAATGTCCCGGCCGGGATGCGCCATCCAGGCGGCTGCTCAGGCTTTCAACCTCGACAAATGTCGCCGCGCCGGCCGGATACAGCTCTTCCACGGATGGAGCAAAAACCACATCCGCGCCTTCAGCCTCCGCCAATGCACAGTCGGAGTCAAACGTGCGTGGATACCGCGCGTAATCCTCGTTGGGCCCGAATTGCGTAGGGTTCACGAAGATGCTCACGGCGACTGCG
The DNA here is from genome assembly GCA_049510095.1 of Occallatibacter sp. Classification (GTDB taxonomy): domain Bacteria; phylum Acidobacteriota; class Terriglobia; order Terriglobales; family Acidobacteriaceae; genus Telmatobacter. The sequence goes on along the minus strand of JBEKZG010000087.1, from coordinate 4,279 downwards.
CCGCAAGAAGCCGTCGCAGCGCGGATCAACGATGCGTGGCCTGCATGGAGCGCCCCCATCGTGGGGACCAGCCCGATGGTATTCCCGCCGTGATTTCGTTCCTGCCGGGACCAAAGGCGGAGCTCGGCTACAGTGCGTAGGATTTCCATCAGGCCTTCCGCAGAACTCCCGCCTGCCCGAAGTTGTCGAGAGATTTACGCACCGCTTCAGGCAGGTGGTAGCTTTCTTCATCCGAAGGGAAGGTGCGGTGCTCGACATCTTCGCGATAGTGTTCAATCGCGGTGCGGATCAGGGCGCCGGCATCAGCGTAGCGGCGGACGAATTTCGCCGGCGGCGCAAAGGTGAGGTTCAGCAGGTCGTGGAAGACGAGGATCTGCCCATCGCAGTCGGGACCGGCGCCGATTCCAACTGTCGGAACAGGCAGCTCGGCGGTAATCTGCGCGGCCGCTTCGCGAGGAACGCCTTCGAGCACGATGGCGCCGGCTCCGGCATCGGCCAGCGCTTGCGCGTCAGCTCTGAGCTGTAGGACGGACTCGGCAGTACGGGCCTGCACGCGGTAGCCGCCCATGCGGTGCACGCTTTGCGGTGTCAGTCCGAGGTGGCCGATGACAGGGATCTCCGCATCCGTAAGGGTGCGCACCAGCTCGACGCGCGGGCCTTCAATCTTCACAGCTTCCGCGCCCGCTTCCTTCACGAAGCGGACAGCGTTGCCCAAGCCTTCAGCCAAAGCGCCGTGATAGCTGCCGAAGGGCATATCCGCCACCACCAGAGCCCGGTGCACAGCCCTCCGAACGGCCCGCGTGTGATGGATCATCTCATCCACCGTCACGGCCAAGGTGTTTTCGTGGCCCAGGACGACCATGGCCAGCGAGTCGCCGACGAGGATCAGGTCGATGCCGGCTTCGTCCGCCAAACGAGAGGAAGAGTAGTCATAGGCGGTCAATGCGGAGATGGGCTTGCCTTGGCGCTTCATTTCAGAGAGCGCAGGCACGGTGACTTTTGTGATGGGGGCGGAGTTGCGCGACGGATTCGCGCCGGGGAAGTTCGTAACGCTCATGTTGTCTCCAGTGCCGCTCCGTGAACTCAGGATGCGACCCGAACAAGTCAGAGTATACGCTGGAAAGGCGGGGAATACGAAATCGGGGCCTGGGGCTGGCTCATGCCGATACGGAGCTTGCGGATCAATGGCCTCGCGCAGCACACTCAAGGTGCCATGCTTTCTGGTCTGGAAACTGGAATCTACGCGGGACTGGGCGCGGTTGGCGTTGCCGGGTTGGCATGGGGAGGGTGCGCTTACGCGGCGCTGTGGCCAAGTTCGCAGGTTTTTGGGAAGACCCTGACGGCGCCGCGCAGCCCGGGCGAGCTGGCGCTGACCTTCGACGACGGGCCGAATCCGGCATGGACGCCGCGGTTGCTGGACCTGCTGAGCCAGTACGGCGTGAAGGCTACGTTCTTTCTGGTGGGCAAGTTTGCCGAGGCGGAGCCGCGGCTGGTGTGGCGGATTGTTAGAGAAGGACACCTGCTCGGAAATCACTCCTGGAACCATCCGAACCTGGCGCTGACGCCTGCGCGCAAGGTAAAGGAAGAGCTGAGGCGAACAAACGATACGCTGGAACAGCTTACTGGCGCGCCGGTGAAGTATTTCCGGCCGCCTTTTGGAGCGCGGCGTCCGTTCGTGCTGGAAGCTGCCCGGGGGCTGGGGTTGACTCCCGTCACGTGGAATGCCATGACCAACGACTGGGCGGAGCCCTCGGCAGAAGCGATTGCGGGGCGGCTGGTGAGGTCCATCGACAAGCTGGAGCGGCAGGGCTGGGCAGCCAATATCGTGCTGCACGACGGAGGACACCGTGGACTAGGCGCGAACCGCGAACCGTCCGTGACAGCGGCAGGACAACTGCTCTCAAGCTACGCCGGAAGTCACAAGTTCGTGAAGCTGGATGCGTGGAGCTAAAAGTGTGGGGCAGAAGCGCGCGGCCGGAAGCACGAGGCTGGAAGCGTGGGATAGAAATGCGGTCCAGTGTCCTGTCAATAAACTTCGTTTAAGAAAGAGACTGTCATCCTGAGCGAACGGGGCCCCAAACGCTTTTCAGTTTGGGGGTGGAGTTTTGGGGTGGTGAGCCGAAGGATCGGCAGTAATATGGCAGACTCATCAGCCTGCCCGCATCTACGAGTGTATACTGGGTATCGAGCCCGATGGATTTTGTATTTGCGCGGTTCATGGCCGTGCATTTACTATCCGTCGCAGAGGTGCAAACAGCTTTGCCACGGCTGTCTATTCCTGAACGTTTCCGTCCGGGCATCGCGGCGCTCGCGGACTTGTCGCAGGATTCTTTTGACGCTCTAATTGTGGCGATTGAGGGCAATCTTTCGGCAGATACGGCTGACTTGCTGGCCTCCGAGCTTGCTGGTAGACTGCGTTCAATTCCACAGTCGGAATTGGCGCAGATTGTCTCTGCGATTGTTTCCCTTCAGAGCTTAGACAGCAGATCACATGTCCCATCGTCTGTATTGGCGTCGGATGTGTGGGATGGTCTGTCGCTTGACTCTCCGAAATTGGCCGAAAATATTGACGGGGATACTCTCAAATCGCGGGTGCTCAAAGTAGTGGATGCAAAAAGCATTCACATCACGAGCGCAAAAATCCACGAATTGCAGACCGAAGTTGAAAGGTCTTTTTGTACTGCAAGAATCTTGACGGATGTGAGGGCGGCTTTCTCTGATGATGCTTCTGAGCTTCCCACCGGTATGACGGTTTTGCATACCCTTCAAATTGGGTATCACGACGATACGGGGCGTCACAGAGAGTTTTACGTCACCTTGGAAAGCGATGATCTTGAAGGCTTAAGAGATGCGATTGATCGGGCCGAAATGAAAAAGAAAGCCCTTGAAGAATTGCTTGCCAAGGCGGATTGCCGACTATTTGAGTGAGAACTATGCCCACATCTAGCGCCTGCCGTGCATTGCGGATGGCGGAAAACAATCCGACCGAGGAAAATCCTTACCCAAGAGATTGGAGCAGACGACAGAAAAGCCGTCTTCAGATGAGTTACGTCACTTGCGCCTTTCCCACATCTACGGACGCAGTTAAATACGTTAGTGATGCCTACGAAAAGACTTATGTATCGATAAAGTTCCCAGCGCCAATTGCAAATCCCGCTGAGATCAAATTCAAGCGATTGGTCGATGAATGGCACGATGAAACTGATATGCAATCTTCCCTGCTAAAAGTGATATCCCATCCCGCCTATCTAAAAATAATAGCAATGGGACAGAGTGCGATACCCATGATCCTGCGCGAGATGAAGCGAGGTCCTGGTCATTGGTTCCCGGCCATCGAAGCACTCACAGACAGCTTGCTTGCAGAGGGCGAGAAGCCAGCTAGAGGATGCACCACCTCAAGCGAAGCGAGAGCCGCATGGGTAAAGTGGGGAGAGTCTAAAGGATATCTGTAAGACCGGACCGCAAATGAGCTCATCTAATCCTGATCCCGACGAACAATACGTAGCAAGGAAGTTTCCGGGCATCGCGGGAAAATTCAAGAAAACTAGCGAAAAAACGGATGATTACAACTGTCTTGCTTGGGCACTCGGATTGATGCGCTCATGGATAGACCCCTACAACCATAGCATTACTCCAGGTAAATATTGGCCTCCGGGCATTTCAGAGGACTGGTCCATTACGACAGCACGCGAAGTCTTGAGACAAAATGGATACACCGAAGAGACGACAATTGAAGATGTAGAGTCTGGCTGGGAAAAGGTTGCCATATTCGGTAAGGGCGGTGATGATTTACAGCATTTCGCGCGACAATTGCCAAATGGCAATTGGACGAGCAAACTTGGAATTCAAATCGATATTGAGCACCAAGACCTTGAATGCCTCAAAGGGGATGTATATGGGGAGCGGCGTTTAATATTGAAGCGAAGAATCAATCAGAATGCCCAATGTGCGTAAATTGTTGTAGCGGTATTCCCACCCATCCACATAGCGGTCTGGATGTAAGAGTTCGACACTGACATAGGTTGTTTCCCTGCCATTTCCCGAACACCCCCACTGTTTCAACCCGCTCCAGCGAAAAAGGTTCAATTCTCTGTGAACCATCGCGCCAATCCGGGCAATTCTTAGGTTATATTCCAGGCAGTTTAGTTCAATTCTTAGGTTAGTCGATCCTGAAAAACCGACAAAACACCTATAAATCCAGATGAAAAGCGGCGTTTGTTGCACTAGAATTTCCCTGAAGGGTGTCGAAATCGAAGCATTTTTCTGGGGAAAAACGATG